>CAKZVL010000142.1 GCA_937922155.1 uncultured Paracoccaceae bacterium
GAAAAGCGGATGTCTTGCCCAGCGCCATCAAATCGGCGCGCGTCAAGGCGCAGGCGGGCGTGTTCAGACATGCCCACGCCAATCACCTCTTGTCCGCGTTCTTCGCAGATTGCGGCGACCTCCTGCCCCTTGTGGTCGTCCAGATTGATGACTGCGGTGGCGTCATCGGCGAGCACGCGGGTAAATAAGCCGAGTTTTGCGTCGAAATACGCTTCAAAGGTTTCGTGATAATCCAGATGGTCTTGACTAAAGTTGGTGAACCCTGCCGCGGTCAGGATCACCCCGTCGAGGCGTTTTTGATCAAGCCCATGGGAAGAGGCTTCCATGGCGACGTGGGTCACATCGGCGGCGTCGGCCTCTGCCAGCACGCTGTGCAGGGTAATTGGGTCAGGCGTTGTGTGGTTTAATGGGTGGTTCCACGCACCCTCGACCCCGGTGGTGCCAAGGTTGACACCAGCGTAGCCGAGGCGTTCCCAGATTTGGCGGCAGAAGGTTGTGACAGAGGTTTTGCCGTTGGTTCCGGTGACGGCCACAAGCGTGCCGGGATGCGCGCCGTACCAGATGGATGCGGTTTGCGCCAAGGTTTGACGCGGGTCCTCGGCGATGATGAGGGCTGCGTCAGAGGCTGCCAAAGCATCAGCGGCGATATTGGCCCCTGTTGCGTCCGTAAGGATGGCCACAGCGCCGTCTTCTAGCACCCGATTTATGTATTCAGCACCGTGAGAATTGCTGCCGGGCAGAGCAAAGAAAAGTGTCCCCGCAATAACATGTCGACTGTCGGAGGCGATATGCGTGATCGTGGCGTCACGCCCTGCTTGGGCAGTCAGCCCCAATGCTGAAAGCGAAGACGTTTTGCCCATTAACCACACCCCTTAGTTTGAGGTGAGTGTTACACCAACTGGCTGTGCGGTGTCCACGTCTGGACGCAACCCAAGAAGCGGTGCAGTGCGGCGGATGATTTCAGCGGCGATAGGAACGGCCGTCCAACCTGCGGTACGGCGTGGTTCATCGCCTGAGGTTTCGACGGGTTCATCCATTGAAACGACGAGAACGTATTTCGGATCATCTGCCGGAAAGACCGAGGCGAAGGTGGCAATGACTTTTTCGTCGTAATAGCCGCCGCCGGCTGCGCGGGGTTTGTCGGCCGTGCCGGTTTTTCCGCCGACGTTGTAACCTGCGACCTCACCAAAGGATGCAGTGCCGCGCACGACCGCTTGGCGCAGCATATCGACGGAACGGGTCGACACGGAACTGCGCACGATTTGTTCGCCTTGCTGTGGACCGTCTTGGCGTAGGAGCGTTGGTTTCACCACGGTGCCGCCGTTCACGATGCTGGCGTAGCCCGATGCCAAATGCAGGGGTGAGGATGACAGCCCGTGCCCATAAGAGATTGTCATCGTTGAAATTTCCGACCAACGGCGCGGCAATAGAGGAGTGCCGGTGGAGGCTTCGATCATTTCCAGATCGGTGGGTTCCAGAAAGCCGAGGGCGCCTAGGAATTCCTGTTGCTGGTCCGCGCCGATCATTTGCGCGATGCGGGCTGTGCCAATGTTGGAAGAGCGCACGAGGATGTCTGTGGTGGACAATTCTTTGCCATGGTCGTGGAAGTCACGGATTTTGAAGCGTCCCCATTCGAGCGGACCTTCGATGTTGATCATGGTGTTGGCGTTGACAAGGTTCATATCCATGCCTTGGGCGACCGTAAAGATTTTGAAGACGGAGCCGAGTTCATAGACCCCCTGCACCACGCGGTTAAAGAGCGGGCTATCGGCCTGATCGCCCTCTGACGGGATGCGGGGCCGGTCGTTGGGGTCGAAGTCTGGGAGGCTGGCAAGGCTGAGGATTTCGCCGGTATGGATATCCATCAACACCGCGCCTGCCCCTTTTGCGTTCATGAGGGACATGCCGCCTGCGAGGACCTCTTCCATGGCCGCTTGAACGGTAAGATCAAGCGACAGTTCGAGCGGTGCGCCTTCGTTCACGGGATCGCGCAGGTAGTTGTCAAAGTAGGCTTCGACGCCTGCGACGCCGATGACTTCGGCGCTGGCGACGTCCTCTTCGCCAAAGCGTGCGCCACCAAGGACGTGCGCCATGAGCGCGCCGTTGGGATAAAGGCGCATTTCACGCGGGCCGAACAAAAGACCCGGTGAGCCGATGTCGTGGACGGCTTGCAATTGTTCGGGGCTGATGTGGCGGCGGATCCAGACGAATTTACGGCTGCCTGTGAAATCCTTGGTCAACCTTTCAAGGTCAAGATCGGGAAAGATTTCGGCCAGCTTGGTCGCGGTGGCCGCTGGGTCAATCATATCTTGCGGGTGTGCGTAGAGTGAGTGGGTTTCCAGATTGGTTGCAAGGATGCGCCCGTTTCTGTCAACGATGTCAGAGCGTTGCCCGATAATTGCAGACCCTTGGGTCACGGCCACGGGTTCGTGCGGCACGGAAGAGGCCAAGGCGCCCATGCGGATGCCGATGACCATAAAGGCCGCAAAGAACATAACGCCAAGCACCAGTAAGCGCCCTTCGGCCCGCAGGCGCGCACGGTCGCGCAAGGCTTCGTGGCGGCGGGCGAGGTTTTCAACTTCGATCGCTTTTGGATCTTCGCCGGTTTCCCGGGCTTTGAGGATACGCGCCAGCGGACGCAGAGGAATGCGGATCATAGCGGGTCCCCCTCGTTCAAGACGGGTGCGGAATTGATGTCGATGGGCACCAAGATCGGCAGGATGTCGGGCAGCGGGTAAATGATGTCTTCGACGTCGCCAAAGGCGTCGGGCATCAGCGGCAACAGGCCAAGGCGGTCGAAGTTCAGTTCTGCCAGATCAGATAGACGGTCGGGGCGGTTGAGGTAGGCCCATTCGGCCCGCAGCATGCCAAGGCGTTCGTGCGCATGGCCGATTTGAGCATGCAATTGACGGACGTCTTTGATCGCTTCCTGCGTTTTGTAATTTTCCTGATAGGCCCAGAACGCCATGCCCATGACGCCCAGTGCTGCCAAAACATATAATACACCGCGCATTATCTGTCCCCTTTTGTCATCGGCATTCCGATGTCTTTTGGTGCGACTGTTCCCGCCGCGACCGTTGTTCGTGTGGCGACCCGCAGCTTGGCAGAGCGGCTGCGCGAGTTCATTTTGAGCTCGTCTTCGTCGGCGACGATGGCTTTGCGGGTTTTGAGCGTCCAAGCGGCCTCAACCTTTTCGATCTCTGGCGCGTAGCGGTTGGCGTTGGCTTTGCCGCCAGAGCGATGCTGGAAGAACCGTTTGACCATGCGATCTTCGACGGAGTGGAAGGTCACCACGGCCAGTTGACCACCGGGTTTGAGCGCTTTTTCAGAGGCGAGAAGTGCCAGATAGAGTTCGCCGTATTCGTTGTTGACCGCGATGCGCAACGCCTGAAAGGTGCGGGTCGCGGGATGGCTTTGGTTGGGTTTGGCGCGCGGCAGGCAACCTTCGACGATCTTAGCCAGTTCCAGCGTGGTTGCAATCGGGCGCGCGGCGACGATGGCCTTGGCGATGCGGCGGCTGGCGCGTTCTTCACCATAAAGATAGATGATTTCGGCGATGTCTTCTTCGTCTTTGTGATTGACGATATCAGCAGCCGACGGCCCGTCTTGCGACATGCGCATATCAAGCGGTCCGTCGCGCATGAACGAAAAGCCGCGTTCAGCTTGATCAAGCTGCATGGAACTGACGCCGAGGTCCAAAACCACGCCATCAAGGTCGCTGCCGTAGGAATCAAGTTGTGAAAATGTGCCCTGAACGGTTTCGATGGGCAGATCGGCTGCCCAATCTTTGCACATTTCGAACACGACTGGGTCGCGGTCCACTGCGATAACTTTTTGCGCGCCCGCCTTGAGCAATGCACGTGTATAGCCGCCGTTGCCGAATGTTCCATCAAGCCATGTTCCGGAAACGGGCGCCACGGCGTTTAGGATAGGGCCGATCAGGACGGGAATGTGAGGAGAAGAGATGGCAGTCTCTGACATGGGCCTTAGGAACCTACAAGGCTGAGTGGGTTAAAGTTTTCGGGCTTGTCTGCGAGAAATTTTTCAACTGGCGCTTTCACCTTGGCTTTGTAGTTATCGTTGCGCCAAATCTCAAAGTGGGTGATGCGCCCCCGGAAGGATAGCATGCCATCAGTGATGTCCAGTTTTTCGCGGTGTTTCATCGCAAGCACGGCGCGGCCATCTTTATCGACTGTGAGTGGTTCAGATTGCGTCACAATCAGGTGGATGATCGAGTCCTTGTTTGAATCGCTATCTGGCATGTTCTGAATGCGTTCAACAACCTTTGCATATTCAACGGCGGTATAAACCTGAATGCGACCGTCGAGGTGATCGCCATAGACGATCTGGCATTGCATCGGAAGACCTTGGGACCACGCGGGATCACCGGATTCAAGTACACGGCGAAAATCAGCCGGGATGCTCATGCGTCCCTTGCTGTCGACCTTTTGGTCATGCTCGCCTGTAAACTTTAGGTTCACGATGCCTCTTATTCTGTCCCGCCCTGTAACAGGGCCCTGAAAGTGAAAACGACGGATTGAGCTGCTGCCACTGCTCAATCCGCCGCCTTCCACCCTTGCGGGTTAGTCCAGCTGCGCGCGCCACCTGGGGGGATGTCTGCTCGCTCACGCGCCGGATCTCTTCGTTCAGTAATTCTGGGGCCTGTATGAAACCTGCTTTTGCCGGTTGGGGTTCTTGTCGCCCCGCTTGTTTGTGTCCCGTCGTTACCGTGAGATGTTTGTGCCATTGGCGGCACCGCAAATCAATGGTTATTTTGGGAATTCACGGAAATAGAGTGAACCACACCGAACCCAACTAAGGGGCATCACGCAAATTTGACCTTATGTTGATACAACACCCCTAAAGCCCCACTACATATAGTGACGCTAGGACAGTTCGCAGACACGCAGCGCCCAAAGATTTTTTTGAAACATTTCGAGAAGCGGCCTGTATTGGTGCCATTCCCCTTAGGAATCAGGCTGGTTCACGGGATTTCACGGGATAACCATTTGGTCATCACCAATGCATCCACGAAGCCCAATTGGGGATGTTTGAACGCTTTTTGCAGCCGTCCTGCGATAGAAAACCCAAGCTTTGTCCATAAATGGACCGCATCTGCGTTGCTTTCTAAGACGAAGTTGAATTGCATAGAAAGGTAACCAAGGTTGAGCGCCTTTTCCTGACTGTGTAGGCACATCGATTTTGCAATCCCCTGCCCGCGCGCGGCAGGGCCGACGATATAGCCACAGTTGCACACATGCGCACCGCCGCCATTTTGGTTCGTCTTTATATAGTAGGTGCCGACAATCGCGCCGTCATGTTCGGCGACAAAGGTCGCTTTGGGTGCGTCGATCCACATGTTCAGCGCGTCGTCTCGGCTAATGTCTGGATCGACAGCATAGGTATCGCCTGCGCGAAACACCGGTTCCAAGAGCGCCCAGATGGCCGCCCTGTCCGATGCACGCGCAGGTCTGATCACGCCATGCCGCCGTCGATAAAGCGTTGTGCGAGCGCGGCGTAGGCTTGTGCCATTGGGCTGTCACCTGCGGCGATGGGCGTGCCGCCATCCCCGGCAAGCCGTGTATCCAGATCAATCGGCAAGGCCCCAAGGAACGGCGCGCCGATTTTCGCAGCCTCTGCCTGAACGCCGCCTTGGCCGAAGATTTCGCTTTCATGGCCGCATTTGGGGCAGTGGAACGTGGACATGTTTTCGATCAGGCCAAGAACCGGCGTATTTAGAGTATTAAACATATCAATCGCCTTGCGCGCGTCCAAAAGCGCGACGTCTTGCGGTGTGCTAACCAAGACAGCGCCGGTCAGTTGCGTCTTTTGGCAAAGCGTTAGCTGCACATCCCCAGTGCCGGGCGGCAAATCAACGATCAACACGTCAAGTTCGCCCCATTGCACCTGCCCTAGCATCTGTTGCAAGGCGCCCATCAACATCGGGCCGCGCCAAACCACCGCTTTGTTCGGGTCCATCATCAGGCCGATTGACATCATCGTCACACCATGGGCCTGCAACGGAATGATGATTTTTCCATCTGGCGAAGCCGGGCGTTTGGTGACGCCCATCATACGCGGTTGGCTGGGGCCATAGATATCGGCATCCAATAAACCAACGCGACGCCCTGCCTTTGCCAAAGCAACAGCAAGGTTAGAGGACACCGTGGATTTCCCAACGCCCCCCTTGCCAGAGCCGATGGCCAAAATTCGATCCACCCCTGCCGGGCGTGTTGGCCCAGCCTGTGGTTCTGGATGACGACCGACCTTTAGGCTTGGTGGCTGCTCAGGTTTTGGTGTCGGGCCATGGGCCGTCAATAGAACAGAAGTACCGGTCACGCCGTCCATCGCCGCGACCGCTTGTTCGGCGGCTTGACGCATCGGTTCCATCTGGCTTGCGACCTGTGCGTCCGGCGCTTCGATAATGAATCGGACCTGTCCGGCGTCGATCGAAACAGCGCGGATCATATCATTGCTCACCAGATCGCTGCCATTGGGCAGCGTGATTTTGGAAAGAACGGCGAGGACATCCTCTTTGGTGACGGGCATATGCGGTATTTCCTTTGGCGTAAGTCCAGATGTGCAGCCCAAAAAGACAGGCATAACCGAAGACCTGTCTCCCCCAATGTTGCGCAAATCGCAAGTGCTCTGCCCAATTTGCGTAGATTGTCATCGCTTTGGAAACTTGACGTGGGGGTCATTGCATATCGCGCATAGCCGCAATGCAGAAACAACCATTGTGCAGTCGCAGCATTTACCTATTTATGATCCACAAGAGGCGAATACGTCGTCTCCCACCGCGCTCCACCAGCGCATAGTAAGAAAGAATGAACGATGGCATATATTACAACTTCCCGCGCACCTGGCATCAGCCTGATCGAGCGCATCCAGAATTTCCGCGCAGTTGCAGCTGACAAGGCCGCAAAGCGCAAAGTATATCGCACAACCGTGCATGAATTGAGCGCGCTTTCAAACCGTGACTTGGCTGACCTTGGTATCCACCGCTCCGCAATCAAGAGCTTGGCACTCGAAGCCGCTTATGGTGCGCGCGTCTAAGAATTAGGGTCCACACTTTCCTCCCATTGCGTGGACCTGAACGATGATCACCCAATCTCCTCCCGAGGGGTGAGCATCAAACACCAAGGTGACGGCCTCTCTCCTCCCTTTTGAGGCCGTCACTTTGAAAGAATACGGACCCCCCAGACACCCTGGGGTCCGCATCAAGGCTAAGACCCACCTCCTCCCGGGTCGGATGCCTTGCCTAAGGCAAAGCCTCACCTCCTCCCGAGGCGTGCCTGGAAAAAAGAGCGGTCATGCCCACCTCCTCCCGGGCATGACCGTTTTTTATGTTTAGAAGAGGTAAGCCTTTCGCCGGATCAGGCCCGCGTATCCTTAGGGCTGCCCATGACCATATAGCTGGTGATCGCCCTGACGTGTGGAACCGTGCCCAATTTGTCGGTGTGAAACGCTTTATAGGCCCGAAGATCCGCCACCTCGACTCGCAGCATATATTCAAAGGCCCCGGCGACGTTGTGGCATTCTGTGACCTCATCAGCCAGCTGCATCGCGGCCTCAAAGGTATCCTGCGCGGCCTTGGTGTGTTCGGCTAACCCGACTGCCACATAGACAACATAAGCACGGCCCGTTTGTACCGGGTCGAGCTGCGCGCGATAACCGCGGATCACACCTGACCGCTCCAACTCCTGAACGCGGCGCAGACAGGCAGAGGGGGACAGCCCGATCTTATCGGCCAAATCAAGATTACTGATGCGCCCATCGCGTGAAACTTCGCGCAATATTGATGCGTTTATGTGATCTATCTTCGCCATGAATTGCACAAATAGACCAATAGCGCAGCTTTTGGCAATTTCATTGCGCTAACTATCGCATAAAGTGCAACATATGACCTTTGAACTCTTCCTCGCCCTTGTCGGCTTTGCCTTTGTCAGCTCTATCACGCCGGGGCCGAACAATCTGATGCTGATGGCCTCTGGTGCGAACTTTGGGTTTCGTAAAACAATACCGCATATGCTCGGCATTTCTATCGGACATTCGGTGATGGTGACGCTGGTGGGACTGGGCCTTGGTCAATTGTTTGAAACCGTTCCCATGGCCCGCCTCGCACTGCAAATCGGGTCGAGCGCGTACCTGCTCTATCTGGCTTGGAAAATTGCCAACGCCGCCCCACCGCGCGAAGGGGAAGCAAAAGGAAATCCGTTCACATTCCTACAAGCCGCCGGGTTCCAATGGGTCAACCCAAAGGCTTGGTATATGGCTATCTATGCGATCACAAACTACACGCCTGAAAGTTCCGGCATCCTTGCAGGCTCTTTAATCGTGGCGGCGGTGTTTGCTTGCACAAACTTTCCCTCGATCATGGTCTGGACCAGCATTGGAATGCAGGTAAAACGGCTGCTCACCCGACCAAAGCTTTTGCGCGTATTTAACTGGACGATGGCGGGCCTACTCGTCCTCACCCTTTACCCCGTTTGGTTCAGTTAAATCCGCCCCAAACTTCATCTGGCCAATTAAACTCCGCCCGGAGGGCCGCTTCATCCCCAAATACCGGCAGCCCTGACTATCGCCTAGGTGGGGTCTGAACCCTCAAAACGGCACATCGTCCGCTGCATCCGCACTGACGACAAATCGCGCTACAACGTTCTTGGATCCCGCCTTATCAAACTCAATCGACAGCTTGTCGCCTTCAATCGCGACCACTGCGCCATAACCAAATTTTTGATGAAACACACGATCCCCTTCGACAAAGGCGCTGACCGCGGACATATCAATCGTCATATTGCGCGCCTCAGCGGGCATCGACATGCCGCGTTGGGATGCTCGCGACTGCAACCGTTTCCAGCCTGGTGAATTATAAACGTTGGCCTCGGCCGCACGGTTATGCAGACCTGATCTGATCCCAGCTGAGGCCGGATTGGCTTGTGCCGCCGCGCCAAACCCACCGCCATAAAGCCCCGGTGGCGTCAGCACGTCCACATCCGCCTCGGGCAATTCATCAATAAACCGCGACGGCATTGATGATTGCCATTGGCCATAGACCCGGCGATTGGCGGCAAACGACACCGTGCAAATCTGCTCAGCGCGCGTGATGCCGACATAGGCAAGCCGCCGTTCTTCTTCCAACCCTTTCAGACCGCTTTCATCCATGCTGCGTTGAGAAGGGAACAACCCGTCTTCCCAACCGGGCAGAAAGACGCAAGGGAACTCTAGCCCTTTGGCCGCGTGAAGCGTCATGATGCTGACCTTCTCACCCTGCTCTTCGGTTTCGTTGTCCATGATCAGGCTGACGTGCTCCAAGAAGCCTTGCAAATTCTCAAAGTTTTCAAGGGCTTTGACGAGTTCCTTCAAGTTTTCCAACCGCCCCGGTGCCTCGGGTGTTTTGTCGTTCTGCCAAAACCCGGTATAGCCAGATTCGTCTAAAATCATCTCGGCCAGTTCCACATGGGTATCCGCCTCAGATCGGACCTGCGCATGCCAGCGATCCAAGCCTGCGACCAAGATATCAAGCTCTTTCAAGCCCTTGCCGCCCAACAGCTTGCCCTGCACCACAAGTCGCGCGCCTTCGATCAAGTTCACACCATTGGCGCGCGCCGTGCGCTGGATGGTCTGCACAGCCTTGTCACCCAAACCGCGCTTGGGGGTGTTCACGATCCGCTCAAACGCCAGATCGTCCTCTTGGGACACCGCGAGGCGGAAATAGGCCATGGCATCGCGAATTTCCATGCGTTCATAAAATCGCGGCCCGCCGATAACGCGATAGGGCAAGCCGATGGTTAAAAACCGATCTTCAAAGGCGCGCATCTGATGGGAAGCGCGCACAAGGATCGCCATATGATCCAGCGAAAAAGGCGACATGCCGCGCGTGCCACGCTGCAACGCTTCGACCTCTTCGCCAATCCATCGGGCCTCTTCTTCGCCATCCCAATGGCCAATCAAACGCACCCGTTCCCCATCTTCACCTGTGGTGAATAGGGTCTTGCCCAAACGGTCCTTGTTGGCGGCAATCACGCCAGCTGCTGCGCCCAGGATATGGCCCGTGGATCGGTAATTCTGCTCTAATCGCACCACATGCGATCCGGGAAAATCCTTTTCAAAGCGCAAGATATTGCCGACCTCGGCCCCGCGCCAGCCATAGATCGACTGGTCATCATCGCCCACACAGCAGATGTTCTTGTGACCGCCGGCCAGCAGGCGCAACCATAGATATTGCGCCACGTTGGTATCTTGGTATTCGTCTACCAGAATATAGCGGAACCAGCGCTGATATTGTTCGAGCACATCTGCGTGGGTCTGAAATATCGTCACCACATGCAGCAACAGATCGCCGAAATCACAAGCGTTCAGCTCCTTTAGACGCTGTTGATAGGCGCCATAAAGCGCAACACCCTTCTGATCATAAGCGGCAGCGTCGGCGACAGGCACGTTATCCGGTGTCAGCGCCTTGTTTTTCCAGCCATCAATGATCCCCGCCAACATGCGCGGCGGCCAACGCTTTTCATCAATGCCTTCCGCGATGATCAACTGCTTCATCAACCGCAGCTGGTCATCGGTGTCCAAAATCGTGAAATTGCTTTTCAATCCGACCAATTCCGCATGGCGACGTAACAGCTTCACACAAATCGAATGAAAGGTGCCGAGCCATGGCACCCCTTCGACAGCTTCCCCCAACAAACGCCCTACACGATTTTTCATCTCGCGCGCGGCCTTATTGGTGAACGTCACTGCCAATATTTCGTGCGGGCGGGCCGTGCCCGTGGTCAGCAGGTGCGCAATTCGCGATGTCAGTGCCTTTGTCTTGCCGGTGCCTGCGCCGGCCAACATCAACACAGGGCCGTTCAAAGTTTCCACTGCTTCCCGCTGGGCAGGGTTTAATTCATCCAAATAGGGTGCGGGTCGTGCGGCCATCGCCCTTTGCGACAAGGGAACGGCGGCGGCCTCAAAGGCGTCATCTTCTGAAAAACTGCTCATGGCGCACCCTAGCAAGCTCAGCTTGCGGTGAAAAGCTCTGTTCTACTTGTGTTCTCGTATCATCTTGCCAAAAATACTCAGAATAATGGGTCGGCGGGCGGGCGTGTTGCCCCCGCTAGGGGGCAAGAGTGCGGCCGCGATCCATTTCTTAAAGGCACACGGTAGACCCTGCCGCCCGCTTGTCCTATGAACGCTGCAAAGCAGCATCTCAGGGACCGACATGGCCGACTTTAAAAAAATTCTAATCGCCAACCGCGGTGAAATCGCAATTCGCATTATGCGCGCCGCCAATGAGATGGGCAAAAAGACCGTCGCTGTCTTTGCTGAAGAAGATAAGCTTGGCCTGCACCGTTTTAAAGCTGACGAAGCCTACCGCATTGGCGAAGGCATGGGCCCGGTCGCAGCCTACCTTAGCATCGAGGAAATCATCCGCGTCGCGAAAATGTCTGGTGCGGATGCGATCCACCCGGGATACGGCCTTTTGTCAGAAAACCCCGATTTCGTCGATGCCTGCGAAACCAATGGCATTACCTTTATCGGCCCAAAGGCGAAAACCATGCGCGAGCTGGGCGACAAAGCCAGCGCGCGTCAGGTCGCCATTGCTGCAGGCGTGCCGGTCATTCCTGCCACTGAGGTGCTTGGCGACGATATGGCGCTTGTCAAAAAGCAAGCCAAAGAGGTTGGCTATCCCCTGATGCTAAAGGCGTCATGGGGCGGTGGCGGCCGCGGGATGCGCCCGATCCAGAACGAAGACGAGCTTGAAGAAAAAGTCCGCGAAGGCCGCCGTGAGGCTGAGGCTGCCTTTGGCAATGGCGAGGGCTATCTGGAAAAGATGATCGTGCGCGCCCGTCACGTTGAGGTACAGATCCTTGGCGATAGCCATGGGGCGATCTATCACCTGTGGGAACGCGATTGTTCGGTGCAGCGGCGCAACCAAAAGGTCGTGGAACGCGCCCCTGCCCCGTATCTGTCAGGCACGCAGCGAGAACAGATTTGCAATTTGGGCAAAAAGATCTGCCAGCATGTGAATTACGAATGCGCGGGCACCGTTGAATTCCTGATGGATATGGATTCGGGAGAGTTCTATTTCATCGAGGTGAACCCCCGCGTGCAGGTGGAACACACTGTGACTGAAGAAGTCACAGGCATCGACATTGTACGCGCCCAAATTCTGATCGCCGAAGGCAAATCGCTGGTGGAGGCCACAGGCTGCGCCAGCCAGTTTGATGTCAAGCTTGATGGTCACGCCTTGCAGTGCCGCGTCACCACAGAAGATCCCACCAACAACTTTATCCCCGATTACGGTCGCATCCAGAACTATCGCACGGCGACGGGCCCAGGCATCCGCCTTGATGGGGGCACAGCCTATTCAGGTGCAGTGATTACGCGGTTTTATGACAGTTTGTTGACCAAAGTGACCGCCCGCGCACCAACGCCGGAAATGGCGATTGCCCGGATGGACCGTGCGTTGCGCGAATTTCGTATTCGCGGGGTCAGCACCAACATCGCCTTTGTGGAAAACCTGCTGAAACATCCGACGTTCCTGAACAACGAATATTCAACGCAGTTCATCGACACGACGCCAGAGCTGTTTGATTTCAAAGCCCGCCGCGACCGTGCCACAAAAATCCTGACTTACGTCGCTGATATCAGCGTCAATGGGCACCCAGAAACCGCTGGGCGCACCATGCCGCCCGCGGATGTCAAACCGCCACGCCCACCGTTGAAGCCCACCATCGAAGTCACCCCCGGCACGCGCAACATTCTGGATGATTTCGGCCCAGAGGCCGTGGCAGACTGGATGCGCGACCAAAAGCAATTGCTGATTACCGACACGACGATGCGTGATGGGCACCAATCCTTGCTCGCCACGCGTATGCGCTCCATCGATATGATTAACGCCGCACCCGCCTATGCCGTTAAAATGAACCAGCTCTTCAGCGTTGAATGTTGGGGTGGTGCGACCTTTGATGTCGCTTACCGCTTTTTGCAGGAATGTCCGTGGCAGCGTTTGCGCGATATCCGCGAAAAGATGCCCAACATCATGACGCAAATGTTGCTGCGCGCCTCTAACGGGGTTGGGTACACGAACTATCCCGATAACGTGGTCCAGTCGTTTGTTGGACAGGCCGCTGCGTCCGGGGTCGATGTGTTCCGCGTGTTTGACAGCCTGAATTGGGTGGAAAACATGCGTGTCGCTATGGACGCTGTGATCGATGCCAACAAGGTTTGCGAAGGCACGATTTGTTATACCGGCGATATACTTGACCCGGCCCGTGCCAAGTATGACCTAAAGTACTACGTCGGTATGGCCAAAGAGCTTGAGGCCGCTGGCGCCCATGTTCTGGGCCTGAAAGATATGGCTGGATTACTGAAACCTGCTGCTGCAACTGCGCTTGTTAAGGCGTTGAAAGAAGAAGTTAATCTGCCCGTTCATTTTCACACGCACGACACCTCTGGTGCGGCGATTGCCACGGTTCTTGCCGCCTCTGCTGCCGGTGTGGATTGTGTGGATGCCGCGATGGACGCCCTGTCGGGCAACACGTCCCAACCTACGTTGGGATCTATCGTTGAGGCGCTGAAAGGCGATGCGCGCGACACTGGTCTGGATATTGCCGCGATCCGTGAGATTTCGAATTATTGGGAACAGGTTCGAAATCATTACGTTGCATTTGAATCCGGCATGCAGGCCCCCGCGTCGGAAGTGTATTTGCACGAGATGCCCGGCGGTCAGTTTACCAACCTCAAGGCGCAGGCCCGCTCGCTTGGCCTAGAAGAACGTTGGCATGAGGTGGCGCAGACCTATTCGGATGTGAACCAGATGTTTGGTGACATTGTTAAGGTGACACCTTCGTCCAAGGTTGTTGGCGACATGGCCCTGATGATGGTCAGCCAAGGCCTGACGCAAGAACAGGTCGAAGACCCAGAGGTTGATGTGGTCTTTCCCGACAGCGTTGTCGAGATGATGAAAGGTGGTCTTGGTCAGCCCCCCGGTGGCTGGCCCAAAGCGATCCAGAAGAAGATTTTGAAGGGCGAGAAAGCCTCCACCGATCGTCCGGGACAGCACCTGAAGCCCGTTGATTTGGAAGCCACCCGCGCGGATCTGAAAAAGCAGTTGGATGGGTATGACGTCGATAACGAGGACCTGAATGGGTATTTGATGTATCCTAAGGTTTACCTTGATTACATGGCCCGTCACCAGATCTACGGCCCCGTCCGCACCCTGCCCACAAAGACGTTCTTTTATGGCATGCAAGCGGGTGAAGAGATCACTGCAGAGATTGATCCGGGCAAGACGCTTGAGATTCGCCTACAAGCCATTGGCGACATGAACGAAGACGGTGAAGTGCGTGTTTTCTTTGAACTAAACGGTCAACCGCGCACGGTGCGGGTGTTAAACCGTTTGGCGGCAGCGGAAAAAATTTCGCGCCCAAAGGCCGAAGATGGCAACCCTAATCACATCGGCGCACCGATGCCGGGTGTTGTGTCCACCATCGCAGCCCAAGTTGGCAAGAAGGTCAAAGAAGGCGATCTGCTGCTGACCATCGAGGCGATGAAGATGGAAACCGGTCTGCATGCGGAACGTGATGCGGTGATCAAAGCGGTCCACGTGCAAGCCGGTGGCCAGATTGACGCCAAGGATCTGTTGGTCGAGCTGGAAGAAAAGTAAGCGATAATGATCACAGTCACCCCAATTTATGCGATTTTGTTGACTGTCATTTACGTGGTCCTGACGGTTCGGGTCATCATGGTGCGTCGATCACAAAAGATCGCCTATGGCGCGGGTGATGATACCGACAACATCGCGCTGGTGCGCGCCCATGCCAATTGGGCGGAATTTGTGCCCATCGCCTTGTTGCTCATGCTGTTGGCAGAGCTGCAGGGTGCGGGCGCGATTTGGTTGCATTTGACGGGGCTAGTTCTTTTTGTGGGTCGCGGACTGCATGCCTATGGGATGGGATTTAACCGCAAGTTCTTTGCTGGTCGTGTGTTTGGCATGGCGATGACTTTGGGCAATTTGATCCTGTTGTTGACTATCAACCTTGTGATGCTGTTTTGAGCTAACATCTGGCCACGCTGACCAAGGCTGTGAGGAGCTTGCTAAGACCTGATGATCAAGCTTTTGACAATGACCGATCTGCATATCACGCCTGAGGGCGAGACGATTATTGGTTTGGATACGTTTGCGCTGTTTGAAAGCACGCTTGCCGCCGCGGTGCGCGACCACGGCGACGCCAAGGCGTTGATCCTGATGGGGGATTTGACTCACCATGGCGATGTGCCGTCTTATCGTCGTTTGGCGGCTGCGTTGCGTGATCTACCCTTTCCAGTGGTACCGATGTTGGGCAATCATGATCGACGGTCGGCGTTTTTTGAGGTTTTTGCAGATGCCCCGCGTGATGCGCATGGTTTTGTCCAGCAGATTGTCGATTTCCCTGATCATTGTTTGATCACCTTGGACACGCTGGATGGGCCACCCTATCCCGACAAACATCACAGCGGTCGATTATGTGCGGATCGGACAGCGTGGCTTGAGCAGGCCCTCAACGGAGCTGAGGGGCGCATGACGCTGGTCTTTTCCCATCATCCGCCGTTTGATACCGGGATCGTCGGTATGGATATGATCAAGATGATCGATGGCCCAGATTTTTTAGATTTGTTGGCGCGGTATTCTGTCGGGCATCTGTTTTGTGGTCATATTCATCGCACCATCACGGGCAGCAGTCGCGGCGTACCTTGGACCATGTTCAAAAGCCCGGCACATCAGGGTGTTCTGGACCTGTCGAACCCTGACAGTTCGCTTTCTGTCGATGAACCGCCTGCATATGGGGTCTTGATGCTGTCAAAGGATCAGGTTGTGGCCCATAGTCAGGATGTTTTTACAGATGTTTGCGTTATGGCGGATGCAGCTTCGACCCTGATCTGACGAGGGCATCCAAAAGAAAAACGCTAAACGCCTGATTTAAGTCTTGCGAAGGCCCACAAGTGTTTATAAATCCAGCGACACGAATTGGCGCGCGGGCGTAGCTCAGGGGTAGAGCGAAACCTTGCCAAGGTTTAGGTCGTGAGTTCGAATCTCATCGCCCGCTCCAGACATTTTTCATAGAATTCTGAAATCGATTATTTTGACGACCTATGGGTTTTTACGCTTGCAGCCGTTTATTTTATGCCTGCTATGGCAAAATTAGAACGTAAGGCTTTACCATACGTTTATGCACTTGATTGGCGCAAAATTTGCATTCGTTATGTGTGAGACGTTTTGTTTAAAAATCACACAAAATTGCTTTTTGTTAACCTTATGCCATTGTTTTGAGGCAATATTTCGAAACGACACAACTGCGCAAGGCTTTAAGAGAGTCTTAAAATAAGTTGAAATTGGGATAAGAATATGACAAAGGCTCCTTGGGGCCATTGTAGTGTGCGTTTTGCGTTCTCTGTGGTATGAGGGTTGTAAAGGCGTATTTATGATGGCGATGTTTAAAACTGACAAGT
>CAKZVL010000143.1 GCA_937922155.1 uncultured Paracoccaceae bacterium
GCAGCGAAGGGGCCAAGCAATCGGGGGATGTGCGCCGTTTGGTCGTCACATCGCGGCGGGTTTCTATCGGGGCCATCTTGGCGCTGAGCTATCTTTACTACAGCCTGTCGGGGGGGGGCGCGGCCTTGGCGGCGATTGGGCTTGTGTCCTTTACCGGGTCGGTCCAAGTCCTGCCTGCGCTGATGGGCGGCATCTTTTGGCGCGGGGCGACGGGCGTTGGCGCGGCTTGCGGGTTGACCTTGGGCTTTGCCATTTGGCTCTGGACCTTGTTTTTGCCAAGCTTTGGATTTGGCGCGGTCATCCCCGAAGCCGTGATGCAAAACGGCCCTTGGGGCCTTAGCTGGCTGCGCCCGCACGCGTTTTTTGGCATTACCGATATGGATCCGTTGATCCACGGCTTGCTCTGGTCGATGGTGTTTAACACGGGCGCGTTTTTCTTGGGGTCTGTCCTAAGCTTTCCAAAGCCGCTGGAACGGCTGCAAGGTGCGCAATTCGTGAATGTGCTGGCCCATACGACGTCTACACGGGCGATGATGACATCCTCTGCCGGTGCGGAAGATTTGATGATCATGGCGCAGCGCATCCTTGGCACCACCGAAGCGCAAGGGTTGTTTCAAACCCATGCTGAACGTCAAGGCAAGGAAGGATACTTGCCCGACCCAACCCCCGATTTTGTCGCTGCCCTAGAACGGGAGCTTTCCGGCACAGTGGGGGCGGCAACGGCCCATGCGATGATGGGGCAATTGACCCAAGGCGCGTCTGTGTCTGTCGAAGATCTGATCGCCGTGGCCGATGAAGCCGCGCAGATCATGGAATATTCCAACCAGCTAGAGGCGAAATCCGCAGAACAAGAACGCACCGCGCGCAAATTGCGGCAAGCCAATGAAAAGCTGACCGCGCTGTCGGTGCAAAAGGATGCTTTCCTCAGCCAGATCAGCCATGAATTGCGCACGCCGATGACCTCGATTCGGTCGTTTTCGGAAATCCTGCGGGATATGGATTTGGACGATGCGGACAAGGAAAAATACGCAGGTGTCATTCTGGATGAGGCCGAACGCCTGACCCGGCTATTGGATGATCTGTTGAACCTGTCTGTTCTGGAACATGGTCAGGTGGCGCTATCGATGGAAAGCGGGACACTGTCAGATGTGATTGACCGCGCGCTCGGGGCCGCAGGCCTGCACGACAATGCTATGAGAGTGCTGCGCAAACCCGCCCGTGAGGACGTGATCCTGACCACCGATTTGGATCGTTTGTCGCAGGTGTTTATCAATGTCATTGCGAATGCGTCGAAATATTGCGACGCCGCCAAGCCGGAATTGCGGATCATGGTGCGCGACCTGCCCAGCGGCTATGCCGTTGATTTTGTCGATAACGGCACCGGCATTCCGTCAGAGCATCAGCAAATGATTTTTGAAAAATTTGCCCGGATAAGCGATGAATCCCGGGCTGGCGGAACCGGTCTTGGCTTGGCCATTAGTCGCGAGATTATGCAACGTTTGGGTGGCAACATCACCTATTTGCCCGGACAGGGCGGGGCTGCGTTTCGCGTTTATTTGCCCAAGGCCGAGGCGGTCGCGGCGCAATAGCTGTTGGGGGGGCGTGGGCCAAAAGGTCCGGAATCAAGCCGAAGGCGCCGGACCATTGACGACCCGCCCCGACGGGTCGGCGATTTGATCTCTTGTCCTGACGTTCATGTGGAAGATGTGCTTTGCGGACATAAAGCTCTGCCGCGGCACCGGCAGTTCGCCAACCCACGTGCCGTCAATGGTGCGGCTTAGGTCGTTGGCGGTTTATGAGAACAGCCCCCCAAGCAAGCTGTCCCGCAACACCGTAAAAACACGCCGTCACTCTACAGTTAGCAAAGCTTCAAGCTTTGCGTGGTTAAAGGGGGGCGTGGCCCTTTATCAACAGAAACCCTAACCAGACATGAGCGAACAGCTTTCTACTTCTGTCCTGCGGCGCATGTTGGCACAGGATCAGCCTGCTGCGGTTGATGTGCCGCTTACCGTGGCGCGCGCGTTGCGGCTGTCCTTGGCACGTGCGGCGGAAAAACACATCGGGTTGCGACTGACGGTGCAGGACGTCAGCGAGGAAGTGCTGACGCTGGATGGCTTGTTGGAACGCTTATCCAATGACCTTTTGCTGTTGCAGCTGCATCGCGAGGGCGCGCAAGTGGGGATCGCCGCGTTGGATACCGGGCTCGTCTCTGCTGTGGTTGAGGCGCAGACGATGGGGCGCTTGGCCGAACGCAGCCCTGAGGCCCGGCCGATGACATCTGTTGATGCCTCTTTGGCAGAAATCTATCTGGCCGGGCTTTTGTCGGAAATGGCCGATACAGTACAAAGCACCAATATGGATGACTGGATCACGGATGTAAGTCAGCAAGGACAATATCGCGACTTGCGCCAGATCGGGATGGCCTTGCCCCAACAGTCGTATCGCCTGTTGGTGATGAAAATCGACTTTGGCGTGGCGGACCGAACTGGGACGTTCCTGTTTACCTTGCCGCTGGCCCGCACGGCGCAGACGCAACCGGTTGAAACGAGGGACAAGCCGGATTGGGCCACAACGTTCCCCGAAACTGTCGGCGCTGCGAAAGCGGAGCTACCCGTGATTTTGCACCGCTACAACCTGACGCTTGCCAAGGTGCAGCAGATGGCTGTTGGCGAAGTCTT
This sequence comes from uncultured Paracoccaceae bacterium, assembly GCA_937922155.1. Classification (GTDB taxonomy): domain Bacteria; phylum Pseudomonadota; class Alphaproteobacteria; order Rhodobacterales; family Rhodobacteraceae; genus Cognatiyoonia. The sequence goes on from CAKZVL010000143.1 coordinate 2,679, forward strand.
GACGCTACCGGGGTGTCGTGTGGATGCGGTGCGTCTTGAAGGGCCGAACGGTGCTTTGTTGGCACGGGGCCGTTTGGGACAGATGGGCGGATACCTTGCCCTGCGCCTGACGGAGCCTGAGTCGGATATGTTGCAAGACCTGAGCGGCGGACAGATTGCCGCCGCGCCGATGATTGATGATGCACCCCCGTTGCCACCGCCCGGCGATGCATTTGGTTTGCCTGAGCCTGATAGCGGCGCGGCGATTGATATGGAATTGGCGCAAATGAACCTCGGCCCGCTTGTCGATGAGGTTGAGGATACGACGATGCTTGGCGGCGATACCATGGTTGAGGACGCGGCAGAGGTGGACCTTGGCGGTTTGGGCGATATGGCAGGAGACGATTTGGATCTCGCCGATAAAACGACGGAGGATGCCAGCGAGATTGATCTTGGCTCCATCGACCTGAGCAGCCTTGGGACGGAATGATCAGTTCCCAGACAAGCTATCCAATTGCGGGCGCATGCCGCCGATGTCGTAGCCCTGCGCCATTGCCGCCTGCACGATCTCTTCGGTCGGCATGTCGCCCGCTTGCCCCAAGGCCCAAACGATGGTCGACCGGGTGCCAGATGCGCAATAGGCCAGAACCGGTTGGTCGGAACCATCCAGTGCGGCGCGTTGATCTGTGACCATTTCGCGGTTCAACCCTTGGTGGGTGACCGGGATCACCACGAATTTTAACCCCGCCGCAATGGCCGCGGCTTCAATGGCGTCGGCCTGATGGCTTGGCGGCACTTCTGCGTCGGGGCGGTTGCAAATAATTGTTCCAAAGCCTGCGTCAACAATGGCGGCAATATCGTCGACCGCGATTTGCGGCGAAACGGCGTAGGTCGGGCTGATCTGTTTGATATCCATGCGCCGACAATTACCCGGTGGCACCGCCAGCGTCCAGCCGACTTTTGGCCATTGGGGCAAGGCCCATGCCGATCAGCATCGCGGCCAAGAACGCAAGCCCGCCCCAGCCACCAAACCCGAGGGAAGCCACAGCAGGCCCCGGACACAACCCAGACAATCCCCAGCCTGCGCCAAACAGGATCGACCCAACCGCGATTTTGCGATCAATCGTCGGGTCCGTTGGGGCAGGGAAGTCGCCCCCGAACACAGGTCGGCGCGTCCGCGTCATCTGCCATGCGACAGCCATCGGGATGATCGCGCCACCCATCACGAAGGCCAGCGTTGGATCCCAATCGCCAAAGATATCGAGCCAGCCTTGCACCTTGCGCGTGTCGGTCATGCCAGAAATCAACAGGCCCGCTCCAAATAATCCGCCAACCAGAAACGCCATCAGATTGCGCATCACAATACCCCCAGCAGGTGTTTAAAGATCACAACAGTGAGGGCACCCGCGCCGATATAAAACAGTGTGGCGACAATCCCGCGCACTGACAATCGGCTGATCCCGCAGACGCCATGGCCAGAGGTGCAGCCATTGGCGATCCGCGTGCCAACCCCGACAAGCAAGCCACCGACAACGATCACCCAAACCTTGTCCGTCAAATGCGTGTCCGCGCCGCCCATGACCAATGCAGCCAGACCAGGCACCGCGATTAACCCTGCGATCAACGCGGCGCGTTCTTGCCAATCATGACGGCCGGACCCGTCGATCAGACCCCCGACAAGACCGGAAGCGCCCATGATGCGCCCGTTAAACAAAAGGAAAAGCGCGCCAGCGGTGCCAATCAGCCCGCCACCAATAAGCCCGTAAAGCCAGTCAATATTCATGAAGATATTCCGTAGTTAAAGTTCGTTGATCGGGACCTTGAAAAACCGCTTTCCGGTTTCATCAGGTTCCGGCAAATTCCCGGCCCGCATGTTGGTTTGCAACGACGGAAGGATCAATCGCGGCATGCCAAGTTTTGCATCCCGTGCTGTGCGCATGGCGACAAAGTCTTTCATCGGTTTGCCAGCCCCGATGTGGACGTTCAGCGCCTTTTGTTCGCCCACCGTTGTTTCCCATGCGAATTCATCGCGCCCCGGTGCCTTATAGTCGTGGCCCACAAAAACGCGGGTCTCGTCGGGCAGGGCGAGGATTTTCTGGATCGAGTCATAAAGGTCTTCGGCCGAGCCACCGGGAAAGTCGCACCGTGCTGTGCCAAAGTCCGGCATAAAGAGCGTATCACCCACAAAGGCCGCATCGCCGATCACATAGGTCAGGCAAGCCGGGGTGTGACCGGGGGTGTGCAGTACCTCGGCGCGTAACTGGCCGATGTGAAAATTACTGCCTTCCTCAAACAGTGCGTCAAATTGCGAACCGTCCCGTTGGAACTGCGTGCCTTCGTTGAATATCTTGCCAAAGGTATCTTGAATAACCGTGATCTGCGCCCCGATCCCGATTTTGCCGCCTAAAGCCTCTTGCAGATAGGGCGCGGCAGACAAATGATCTGCGTGCACATGGCTTTCCAATATCCACTCAACCCGTAAATCGTTTTCATTGATGAAGGCGATGATTGCATCGGCGGACGTCGTATCAGTGCGCCCCGCGGCCTGATCATAATCAAGAACGGAATCCACGATAGCGCAGGCTTTCCCCTCAGGGTCCTGAACCACATAGGACACCGTGTTGGTTGCATTATCAAAAAAGGCTTTGACGATCGGGCTCATGGCATCACTCCACAGGTTTCCCCAATCATATGTAGAATTTCACATATTTCAACCTTGTTATGTGTCGCCATCAAAGATAAATAGGACGCCATGACACTTACAGAACTCAGCGAAATTGATCCCATGGATGCCGCAGCCCGAGAGGCCGCAGAGGTGATGAAGGCGTTGTCAAATCCCGCGCGCCTGCGCCTATTGTGCGCCCTTGTCCCGCAAGAGCGCACAGTGGGGGAGCTGGAACAGCTTTTGGGGGCCAGTCAGGCCTATGTGTCAGGGCAGCTGAAACGTTTGCGTAGCGAAGGGATTGTTGCCTGCGCGGTTGCGGGGCGCGAACGGGTTTACCGGCTGGAAGATCCGCGCATCCGCCCGATCCTCGAACGGCTGTACGAGGTGTTCTGCCCAGACCTCTGACCCGGCAGCTTTAGCCCAGCAATATCCCGACCACGACCATCATCAGCCCGATCATAGACAAGAATAATGCGCCCAGATTGATGGGCAGGATTTTGGCCAAACGGGCGCGCAGCTCTGCATCTTCTAGCCCGGAGCGGCGGGCTTTGGTGACCAGCACAACGCTGCAAATAATCCCGATCATTCCGGCGACGGTCACAATCGCGCCGGCCCAGACAAGCATTTCCATCTTTCGCCTCCCTTTGGCACGCTCGCCGATTACCGCGTGCTTGAAGGTCTTGCAAGGCCGCAGGGCGGGCGCTAGGGAAGGGCTTCTTGATCCAACCTTAGGAAGTTTGACATGTCTGATACGGCCACCAACCCATCTGAAACCGTCACCTCTGTCGCAGGGCAAGAACTGCGCCAATTCATTGAACGGTTTGAACGGTTGGAAGCCGAAAAGAAAGACATTGCAGACGCCCAAAAAGAAGTAATGGCGGAGGCCAAGGGGCGCGGTTACGACGTCAAGGTCCTGCGCAAAGTTATCGCGATACGCAAGCGCGACGCCAATGATCTGGCCGAAGAAGAAGCGGTGATGGAAATGTACATGGCCGCGCTGGGCATGTGATCGGCCTAGGGCGAGATGAAGTGCACCGCTTCCATCTGGATGATCGTGTCTACATCAGCCTCATAAATATCGGATAGATCTTCGATCAGGTCGGGCGTGATGCCCGGCACATCGACTTCTTCCTCGATCTCGTCCTCGATCGCGTATTTGTCCAAAAAGGCGGCAATGATCTTGCGCTTTTGTTCCTCGGTCTGGGGCGGATGTTGCTGCATATAATTTAGGAAACGATTCATCCCATTGGCTGACATGATTGAGGCCAACAGATCGTAGCCACCTGTGATGCGTGTCTCGGATGAAACGCCTGCAATATCGCGTACCAATTCGGCCCAGATCAGTGGCGTATCCTCATTGCACCAAGCCGTCAGCTGGGCATTTGGCGCAACATGCAGAATGCGTTTGATGATGTCAGACCAGCGGATATGGGTCGGATGGAACCCTTTTAGATAGGCATCCAATGTCGTGGCTTTGCTGGCCGCATAAACCGCGGGCAGAAAAGTTGCAGGATTGCGCAACCCGATAAACAAATCCAATTCATCATTTGGGAAAAGCTGCACCAGCGCGCGAATTTTGCTTTCGGTCTTTTCGTAAAACGCGCCCTTGTCGAAAACACGATTTGGGACACAAATGAAATTTGAATTGCTCATCACCAATCGTTTCGGGGCTTCCCCATCCACGATCGCATCCAACAGGATACCGCGGGTGTTTTCGGCCGGTGGAGCGCCGTTGAGGTTTTCAATCGTTTCGCGCACCAAACGGCGATACTTGCCCGGCCCCGGGATTTTGATTCCGTGGTCTGCAAAAGCGCCAGCGTTCTTCAAAAGCGACTTTAGTAACCGATCTTCATCTGTACAATTGGCACCAATGTGGAATGCGATTTCCATTTTGCCTGCTCATTTTTCATTTTTGTTGCGACACATCATAGTCAGTTTTCTGGACAGGGAAACCGCTTTCCGCTAACCCAGCCCCGATATGTCTGAGCAAACTAGTCAGTTATTCCCCGCGACCCGCTCCCGCTGGCCCAGCCCATGGACGGTTGGTGCGATATTGATCGCCTGCATTGTGGTGGCGCCAATCATTGCCGTGCTCTGGTTTGCCCTGGCGCCAACAGAAAACATATGGCCGCATTTGGTGGCAACGGTTTTGCCGCGCTATTTGCATAACACATTGATTTTGATGGCTGGTGTGGGCGTCTTGACCGCCTGCGTGGGGACGGGGGCGGCGTGGCTTGTTACCATGTACCGATTTCCCGGACAGCGGTGGCTGCAATGGGCGCTGCTCATGCCCTTGGCGGTTCCTGCCTATATCGGGGCCTATGCGTTGGTGGATTTCTTTGAATACGCAGGACCCGTACAAACGGCGCTGCGTACCACATTCGGCTGGGAAACATCGCGCGACTATTGGTTCCCAGAAGTGCGCACGCGCGGGGCGGCGATGATTGTGCTGTCGGCGTCGCTGTACCCTTATGTGTATATCCTCGCCCGCGCGGCGTTTCGCGAACAATCCGGGGCAGGGTATGAGGTCGCCCGCGCGCTGGGTGCTGGGCCTTGGGGCCGGTTCTGGCGCGTTGGCCTGCCATTGGCGCGACCGGCCATCGCAGCTGGCGTTGCAGTTGTGATGATGGAAACAGTCAATGACTATGGCACGGTCGATTACTTTTCTGTCCAAACCCTCACCACCGGGATTTTCTCCGCTTGGCGGCAAGCGGGCAATCTTGGCGGTGCTGCGCAAATCGCGACCTGCGTCTTGATGTTGATCATCCTACTTGTGACGCTGGAAAAGTTCAGCCGCCGCAGGCGCAAATTCGCGCTTGGCCCCCGCAATCAGCGTCCAGTGACACCCGCGCATCTGTCAGGCTGGCACGCCATCATCGCTTGTGCGCTTTGCCTCGTTCCTGTCTTGGTCGGGTTCATCCTGCCGATCACTGTGATCCTGTCCCACGCTTTTGACGCAGAACAATGGGTCGCCGCTGGATTGCGCGCCGCGCTTTGGCGTACCTTGATCATTTGCAGCATCGCAGCCGTCCTCACCGTCGCAGGGGGGGTCTTTATGGTCTATGGCGTGCGCATGATGAACCAACGCTTGCCGCGCCTGCTGATGCCAATCACGGCGCTGGGCTATGCCGCGCCGGGGGCGGTGCTGGCGCTTGGGATCCTTGTGCCCTTGGCCGCCATCGACAACGGGCTGGCGGATTTGATTCTCTGGATCACGGGGCGCGACCCCGGGCTATTGCTGATCGGCAGCAGTGGCGTGTTGGTGTTTGCCTATGTGGTGCGGTTTTTTGCCATCGCCCAAGGCACCGCGGACGCAGCCCTTGATCGGGTTTCCCCCAGTTTGCCAATGGCGGCCAGATCACTGGGGCGCAGTGCCGGTGGCACCCTGCGCGCTGTCTACGTTCCCCTGATGCGCGCGTCGGTCGGATCCGCGCTGTTGCTGGTGTTTGTGGACGCTGTGAAGGAACTTCCGGCCACGATCATGCTATCGCTGGAGGAGACATTGGCCACGCGCGTACACGCCAAAGCCAGCCTTGAAAACCTAAGCGAAGCTGCCCCCGCCGCGCTGATGATTACGCTGGTAGGACTGGCGGCAGTTGCACTTCTTGCGCGTGCCAACAGGTAAGGGCTTGCGCGATTGGAAAACTGACGTTAAATCGCCCTCAGTGCCCCTATAGCTCAGCTGGTAGAGCAACTGATTTGTAATCAGTAGGTCCGCGGTTCGAGTCCGTGTGGGGGCACCATTTCAACATCCAGATTTATCCAATGACATCCGATTAGGCCTTGTTTATAAGGCTTATCATGAGAACGTTTGTCCAGTGCCGTTTTATGGCGTCCGACTGCGTACCCCCACATAAGGGGTATATTTGGGGGTACGATCAGAATCTGAAAATGAGCGTACCCCCACGATGCCCCTAAGCGACATCAAAGTGAAAAACCTCAAATCCGGCGAAAAACCTTACAAGGTATCTGACTTTGAAGGCCTGTTTGTGCTGGTAAAGGTCAGTGGCGCAAAGTCATGGCGCTTCAAATATCGGGTCGATGGCTAGGAAAAGTTGCTGGTGATAGGTGACTACCCCGCCGTTAGTCTGGCCAAAGCGCGGCAGGCAAGAGACGCCGCGAAAGCGTTGCTTGCTGATGGCGTTGATCCAAACGAAGCAAAGCAAGATGAGAAGCGGCTGCGTCTTGAGGCCAAAGGGCACACTTTTGAGAAAGTGGGTGCGGCTTTCTTGGCCAAGCAACGCAAGGAAGGCAAATCAGCGGCGACCTTGTCGAAAACAGAATATCATTTGAAGCTGGCAAACAGGGATTTCGGACGCAAGCCTATTACTGAAATCACTGCACCCATGATCTTGAAGACCCTGCGCAAAGTCGAAGCGAAAGGAAACTACGAAACCGCGCATCGCTTGCGTGCCCGTATTGGGTCGATCTTTCGCTACGCTGTTGCCAGCGGTATTGCTGACGCCGATCCGACCTACGCCTTGCGCGATGCCTTGATCCGTCCGACGCGTGTCCATCGCGCTGCAATCACCGATCCCAAGGCGCTGGGCGCGTTGATGCTCCAGATTGACGGATTTGAGGGGCAGGCGGTCACGCGCATCGCGCTAAAGCTTTTGGCAATGCTCGCACAACGGCCCGGCGAAATCAGACAAGCAAAATGGGAAGAATTTGATCTGGAAGAAGGCGTTTGGTCCATTCCAGCGGCGAAGATGAAGATGCGGCGCGATCATAATGTGCCGCTGCCGAAGCAAGCGTTAGAGCTGCTGAAAGAATTGCGGGCGATGGGCTATAACGGCGAATACTTGTTTCCGTCATTGCGCACGTGGACCCGCCCAATGTCTGAAAACAC
>CAKZVL010000144.1 GCA_937922155.1 uncultured Paracoccaceae bacterium
GGCGATGCCTGTGTGCGGTCAAAAGAATCCAAATCGACTTGAAGTCAACGACAGCCACGACGCCGCCTGTTTCCTGATTGACCCATTGGAGGTCGCCCATGCTGGATAGTCCGTCAAACGCGTTGGTCAGTGTGCGCAACCTCAAAATGCATTTCCCAATTTTCGCAGGCCTGTTCCGCCGCAAGGTGGGCGAGGTTAAGGCCGTCGACGGTGTCAGCTTTGACATCATCGAAGGCGAAACGCTTGGGCTGGTCGGTGAGTCTGGCTGTGGCAAATCCACCTGTGGCCGCTCGATCTTGCGTCTTTATGACATCACCGATGGTCAAATCGAAATCGACGGTCGTGACATAGGGCAAACATCCCAAAGCTATCTGCGCGAGATGCGCCCAACCATGCAAATGGTGTTCCAAGATCCGCAAGCCTCCCTTAACCCACGCATGACCGTGGAGGCGATTATCCGCGAGCCTTTGGATGAACATACAAAGCTAAGTGACACAGAGAAAAAAGAAAAAGTGTATGAGCTGATGGACGCCGTCGGTCTAAACCGCCGCTTTGCCAAACGCTATCCGCAGGCATTCTCTGGTGGTCAACGCCAACGCATCGGCATCGCGCGCGCCCTCGCGCTCAATCCCAAATTCATCGTCTGCGATGAACCGATTGCTGCGCTCGATGTGTCAATCCAAGCGCAGGTTGTGAATCTGCTAGAAGACCTGCAAGAACAGTTTGGCCTGACCTATCTGTTCATCAGCCACGATCTGTCGATGGTACGCCACATCGCAACGCGTGTCGCGGTCATGTACCTTGGCAAAATCGTCGAACTCGCCCCGCGCGAAGCGCTCTACGCAGACCCACTGCACCCCTATACAAAGGCGCTATTGTCCGCCGTCCCTGAACCAGACCCAGCGCTGGCCACGAAGAAAGAACGCGTCATCCTACAAGGCGACGTTCCATCCCCCGCCAATCCGCCAAAGGGCTGCAACTTTTGCACCCGCTGCCCCGCAGTGATGGGCATCTGCAAAACACAAGAACCCGAATACCGTGAAGTTGAACCGGGCCGCTTTGTCGCCTGTCACAACTTCAACGACCAATAACCCAACCGCCGATCAAAAAGCGGACCAGAGGTAAAAAAGAGCACCAACAAGGAGAGTAAAAATGAAACTTAGAACCGTACTGATGGGGGCTATTGCAAGCCTCCCATTTGCGCAAATGGCAATGGCCGACGCGCACGAAGGTGAGCGAGGCCGCGATGGTGAAGTCAAAATCATCTATTGGCAGGCCCCATCTATCCTGAACCCGTTCCTATCCGGCGGCACCAAGGACGTGGAATCCGCGTCCCTGATCGTTGAACCGCTCGCGCGCTATAACCCACAGGGCGAACTGACACCTTGGCTGGTCGAAGAAATCCCAACCGTATCAAACGGCGGCGTTTCCGAAGATCTGATGTCAATCACATGGAAAATCACACCTGGTATCATGTGGTCCGATGGCACGCCATTTACGTCCGCTGACGTCAAGTTCACCGCAGACTACTGCATGAACGAAGAAATGGGTTGTGCGCAGCTGACCAAGTTCGCGGGCGTAACAAGCGTGGAAACACCAGACGAGATGACCGTCGTTGTGACCTTCGCCGAACCGACACCCTTCCCATATGGCCCCTTCGTTGGCGGCGAAAGCCCGATCCTTCAGGCGGCTCAGTTTGCGGATTGTACAGGCGCACGGGCACCAGAATGTACTGACCAAAACTTTGGCCCCATCGGCACAGGCCCATTTGTTGTTACTGAATTCCGCACCAACGACGTGATCACGCTCGTGGCGAACGAAAACTACCGTGAAGCGGGCAAGCCTGCCTTTGCCTCAATGACGTTCAAAGGTGGCGGCGACGCAACGGCTGCGGGTCGTTCTGTGATGGAAACCGGCGAATTTGACTACGCTTGGAACCTACAGCTGGCACCAGACGTCATCGCCCAGATGGAAGAAGCCGGCCTTGGCACACCTGTCGCTGGCTTTGGCCCATTGGTCGAACGCATCATGCTCAACAACACCAACCCTGATCCGGCCCTCGGCCCGGATGAGCGTTCCGTGATCCGCCCGCACCCCTTCTTGGGCGAACCAGCGGTCTACAAAGCCATGTCCATGGCCATCGACCGCCCCTTGCTCGTCGAAGTGGGCTATGGCCAAGCGGGTAAAGTCACCTGTAACTGGGTTCCTGCTCCGGCTGCTGTGAATTCAACCACATTTGATTGTTCGACACAGGACATCGCTGGTGCAAACGCCATGTTGGACGAAGCAGGCTTTGTTGACACCGACGGTGACGGTGTGCGCGAAGTGAACGGCGTTCCGATGAAGATCCTTTATCAGACCTCCACAAACGCTGTGCGTCAGGATTTCCAAGCCCTGATCAAACAATGGTGGAGCGAGATCGGCATCGAAGCCGAGCTGCGCAACCTTGATGCATCCGTGTTCTTTGGCGGCGATCCGGGATCCCCTGATACATTCCAAAAGTTCTATGCAGACGTGGAAATGTACGCCAACACCTTCAACGGCACAGACCCACAATCCTACTTGGGCAACGGTCTGTGTGACAAGGCGCCAAGCCCAGCAACACAGTGGCAGGGTGAAAACATCTCACGCTTCTGTATGCCAGAGTTTGATGCCTTGCACGCACAGCTGACAACAACAGCGGATGCTGGTGAGCGTGCAGCGATTGCGATCCAACTGAACGACATGATGGTCGAAAACGGCGGCATGATTCCGCTGGTTCACCGTGGTCGTCTGTCTGCACATGCAAACAGCCTTGGCGGCATCGACCTGAACGTCTGGGATAGTGAGCTGTGGAACGCAGCTGACTGGTACCGCACCGGCGACAACCGGTAAATGAAAACTGGTAGGGTGGGTTCAAACCCACCCTACTTTCCCACGCAAAGTCATGATGAGAAGCGCGCGTAAATGCTGACATACACAATCCGAAGATTGCTACTGTCGATCCCGACGCTTTTGTTCATTGCTTTGGTGATTTTCCTTCTGCTGGAACTCGCCCCCGGCGACCCAATGGGGCAAATGCCACTGACCATCCCCGACGACGTCAAACAACGCATGCGCGAGGCTTTGGGCCTAGGGGAACCTTGGTACACGCGCTTTGGCCTCTGGCTCTATCAGTTCTTTGTCGTTGAACCGCAATATTGGATCGACGGCGCCTTTGGCACAAACTTCGCCGAAGGCAAACAGCGCATCATCTCGTTCCAATCCCGCTCACCCGTGTTCGACACGATCTCCGAACGCATCCCACAAACGCTGTGGGTTGTGGGCATGTCCTATATCGTGGGCATCCTGATTGCGCTGCCCATCGGCATTTATTCCGCCTACCGTCAGTACTCTGTCTTTGATCAAGCGGGCACATTCATCACCATGATCGGTTTTTCAATCCCGCCGTTCTTTACCGGCCCGTTGCTAATCGTCATCTTCGCCGTACAACTCGGCTGGTTGCCATCCGTCTATGACACCACTCATGTGGTGCGCGATTGGGACACCTTCGTCACCCAGTTCAAACAAATGATCCTGCCGGTCATGGTCCTCGCGCTGCAAACCACGGCACAAATCGCACGCTACATGCGCGCCTCCATGCTTGATAATCTGGGGCAAGACTACGTGCGCACCGCCCGCGCCAAGGGCCTTGGCGAAAGCATTGTGGTCATGAAACACGTGCTGCGCAATTCCATGATTCCCGTTGTCACGGTCATCGCCCTCGGCATCCCCTCGATCTTTGGCGGCGCGATCATCACCGAACAAGTGTTCAAGGTAAACGGCATTGGCCAACTGCTCATCATCGCGATCCAAGGCAACGACATCCCCATGGTCATGACACTGACCTTCCTCTTCGCGGTGCTGATCGTGATGTTCAACATCATCGCCGACGTCCTTTACGGCGTCCTTGACCCAAGGATCCGCTATGACTGATAGCACCATCGCCCAACCTCAAGCCGACGACAAAGCCCGCAACCAGTGGTGGGACGTCTGGGACCAATTCAAAAGCCATAAGGGCGCAATGGCCGGGCTGATCTTTCTGATCTTCATCACGCTGTTCTGCCTGCTTGGGCCGCTCTTGTGGTCGCTTGACCCCGGCAAACTGGACATCCGCAACAAAGATCTGCGACCCGTCTACGTAGCCCTCTGGGATGGCAGTGCCAAAACCAGCTGGGCCAACCCGATGGGCACCGACAATTTGGGTCGCGACATCATGGCCAATATCATGCAAGGCGGTCGCATCAGCCTCGCTGTGGGCTGGACGGCGATGGTCCTCGCCATCCTCATCGGCACGACAATCGGTGTCATCGCTGGATACTTCCGCAGGCTCGACGGACTTTTGATGCGCTTCACCGACCTCGTTCTGGCCTTGCCGCTCCTCCCCCTCTTGCTGGTGATGATGCTGCTGTTCCGCGATCCGCTGCGCGCCGCCTTCGGTCCCGAAAACGGCATCTTCATCCTGATCGTGGCCGGCATCGGCATCACCAGTTGGATGCAAACCGCGCGGATCGTGCGCGGCGACGTTATGGCACTCAAAGAACGCGAATTCGTCCTCGCCGCACGTTCCATCGGCACCCCCTCGCGGCGGATGATCACACGGCACCTACTGCCCAACGTGCTCTCCCCCATTATGGTCAGCGCAACACTGGGCCTCGCCACAGCGATCATCACCGAAAGCGCGCTGTCTTTCTTGGGCCTCGGCTTTCCTTCCGATTTTCCCACATGGGGCAAAATCCTGTTTGATAACGTCGACCGCATGACCCGCTTCCCAGAACGCGTACTCTTCCCCGGCCTCGCAATCTCGCTCACAGTGCTGTCGGTCAACTATATCGGCGACGGCCTGCGCGATGCCCTCGACCCGCGCATCCGCGGCCAATAGCATCATCTTGCCAAAAATACTCTAAGGGGTTTGGGGGTGAAACCCCCAAGGCACGCGCGGCCAGAGCGCAAAAAATCACACGCGGCGCAAGCCGCACCAGGCTCAAAGATGCCGCTTGCGGATCCGGTTCACCAAAAACCATACCAAGACCAAAACAACCGGCGTCACCACGGCCGCCATCACAACTTTGGAAACCCCCAATGCCACTTCTAGCGGCCCGCTCATATACAGCACCAAGTTCACAGCGTAATAGCTGATCGCAACAACCGACAGCCCTTCAACCGTCCGCTGCAGGCGCAATTGCAAATCCGCTCGCTTGTCCATCGAGGTCAGCACCTCTTGGTTCTGGGCAGAGCGTTCCACATCAACCCGTGTGCGTAACAAATCAGACGCCCGCTGCGCGCGGATCGACATCATTTCCAAACGCTCCTGCGTGGATTTAACGGTCCGCATCGCCGGATCAAACCGGCGCATCATAAACTCACTAAACGTCTGCAGCCCGTTAAAACGATCCTCGCGCAAAACAGAAATCCGCTGATTCACGATCGTCTCATAGGCCCCCGTCGCCCCAAAGCGAAACGACGATTGCGCGACGATATTCTCTAATTCCGCCGACACCTCAAGCAAGGATTGCAACATAGCATCCGGCTTTCCAATCGGTTTGCACATATCCGACAGTAACGATGACAGCGTCTCTTCGATCGTCCCCAGCCGCGGTGTCAATTCTCGCGCTTGGCTTAAACCCAGCATCGACATCGCCTTATAGGTCTCAATCTCGCATAAACGCTGCACAACACGGCCCAACCGACGCTCTCCCGTCCCCGGACGGGCAAACAGCGCAAAGCGGGTGTGCCCCGCAGGATCAATCCGAAAATCACCCGCAACGATCAGCTCATCATCCAGCATCCGGCTGATGGCAAGGCTTTCGGGAACAAACCAGTTCTGCGCCTTTTCGATAATCCCCGCATCCCCTTCGGCCACTTCGACCCGGATCAAAGCAGAGGTGATGCGCAATCCCGGTGCGCCGTCCAACCAATCTTGGGGAAAGAATGCAAAGGTCGCCGCATCAAACGGGCGCTCCCCCACGCCTGATCCAAACAGCGTATAGGTCACAAATTCCGTATGGCTTTCCCATTTGAGCGTCAGGCGTCCCAATTGCCCAGAATAATGGGTCGCGCCCGGCTGTGGGTGGGCCGCACCAAAGCGATCTAAAAGGTCCAGCAAATGCGCACGGTCCGCCTCCCGGTCGCGCCCTGCTGCGTTTTCAGCCGGGGTTATCGCCAAATACGCCGCACGACTTGGCGCTTGCACCACCGGAAACGGGCGGGCATGCAATTCGTTGGACAGGACATAACGCAAAGGATGATCAGTTACGGTCGTCATTGGGACACCTTCATTCATTCACCCCATATCTAACGTCTTTCGCTCACCTGTAAACAAAAAATTGTTTCTTAATAATGTGTTAGAAGAATACAACGGCATACAATCGCCCGATCAATCGCCGACAAAAGGGCTGGACGCGCCCCAAAATACGATTGTACTACGAACAGCATGTCACGACTGATCCTGTTCAACAAACCCTTTGATGTTCTATCACAATTCACCGATGTGCGCAGCCCAACGCCGCGCCGCACGCTGTCAGATTTCATTGATGTGCCAAAGGTTTACCCAGCAGGTCGGCTGGACAGAGATAGCGAAGGTTTGTTGCTTTTAACGGATGACGGACGGCTCCAAGCACAGATCGCAGATCCAAAAGCCAAGACACCAAAAACCTATCTTGCGCAAATAGAGGGCGAGCCGACAGATGCCGAACTCGCCCCCTTACGCCGGGGTGTAACCCTGAAGGACGGCCCCACCCGTCCCGCTCAGGTACGACGCATTGCCCCACCCAGTCTATGGGACCGGGTTCCCCCGGTCCGCTATCGAAAATCCGTGCCAGATTCCTGGATCGAACTCATCATCACCGAAGGCCGCAATCGGCAGGTCCGACGGATGACAGCCCATATCGGTTTTCCAACGTTGCGATTGGTCAGATGGTCCATCGGGGATTGGTCACTGGATGACCTGCCCCCGGGCAAATGGCAGGACGTTAATTCTCCGCGATAATGGCAAGGCCAAGGTCAAAGACCGTGCCGTCGCTTTGCCGTGTTGCGGTGCTGCCGGAATAGAGCTCTTCTGCTCCGGCGATGGCTTTGATCGGGAAATCCGTGTTCGGATTGTTAACCCGCGTCCCATAAAACTGCCCGTCGATCTCTCCATCCAGCGCATAGGTTTCCCCATCCGCAACCAACGTCCCTTGGTAGTCAGCGAACCAATCGTTCGGACGGTTTGTCCGCGTGCCTGCATCATCACCAATAAAGCTTTCGTTCAGACCCAAATCAATGCGCCCTGATACATCAAGCGCCTCAATGTCAGCCACGTTCACTTCATTCTCGCCCACAAGCGTGATGTTGGTCGCCCCGACAAAGTTGGTGATGTCCCCTGTCACTGTCCGCTCTTCAAAATCGGCAGTGATGCTGGCATCGCCCAAGATGAACAAACCATCCCCCGTGGTTGTGCGATCCCTATCGATATAGAAATTCCCGGTCCCTTCAAAGCTGGCAGAGCCTGCCGTCGGGATCGCAGCAAAGGCTGTCGGATGCAACTCTTGGACCCGGTTTAGCATCCGTTCTTCATCCTGCAAACGGTTGGCATATTCGCGTAGTTCAAGATTGCAGCCAGATAAAACAGTGGACGCAGTAACAAGAAACGAAACAAACAAAGGACGCGATACAGCAGCCATGGCAGTGGCCTTTCCAAAAGAACTAACAGACAACCAAAGCCTAACTTTTGCCACAAACCGGCGCAACAAATGCTTTTGATTTCCAACGTTTGACAGACAGTACGACGGCAAATGGCCCCATCGTTTCCGATGGAGCCATTTTAGAACCTAAATGGTTAACGACAGGCGTAAGAATCGCCCAACTAGGGATTCGAAATTAGCGGTTAACAAACGATCCGGTACTCGCGGCATCCTTGTCACCCGCCACCGACATCTCAACAACCAGATCGCTGTCCGCTACAGTTCCGTTTTCCCCCTCCAGCGTCAGCGCCTGTACCGGGATGGCGACATTTGGATTTGTCCCACGCAGCAAACCTTCAAGTCCAACTTCGATGTCATAGGACGTCCCGAATGCAGACAAAGTACCAGACGCCTCCGCCTCAAGCAGCGTTGGGCGCGCTTGTTGATTCGCCTGACCGCCTTCGTCGATCAAGATGAAACCATCGACTAATCCAATTTCATCATCCGCATTCACAGCAACCAAATCGCTAACTCGGCCCGAAAAAACATCCTCGGCGAAATCGTAGGTAACCGTGGCAAGCCCCACCATATTCACCACATCCGTTTCCAAAGGCGCCGCTGCCGTGCCAGACACTTCAATAATATCGATTGTTCCTGGCCCAGTGAATGTTGCAGAATCCGCTGTCGGAATTTGAGCAAAAGCGGTTCCCGGAATCGCATTGATGCGCGCGATATCCCCATTGGCGAAAATCGTCGCGCGTGTGACCTCATCCAAGGTCGGAACGTCAGCTTGGTCTTGCTCTCCAAGCGTCCTATTGACGGACGTTGTGTCATCACATGCCGCAACCAACGCGACAACTGAAATCAGGCTGGCACGAATGGCCAAAGTTGAAAATGTCATTATGTTTCCCTTCACCCTAAACTGATTAATTTTAGTTAGGCTAATACAGCAGGGTAACGGTATAATTTTTCAAATTTATCAAGCGTTTGTTGATCGATTGTCGACAATGCGCAACAATGAAAGAACCGTTCCAAATCCAGTCCAATGGCGACACAAATCCGATAAACCGCTAAGAAAGGACCGCGAAAACCGGCTGACGCGGCTCGATTGCTATCGATTCACATAGGCCCCGTTCGTGGCATCAGCATCGCTAACAATCCTCAGCTCTGCCAAAAACCCAGACTCCCCTGCAACTGGCGCAAGCCCCGAAAGACTGATTGCATCGACGTTCACATCCTGACCGTACAAAAACCCCACTAGAGGGATATCAAAGGATTGTTCTGCTTCGTAACAGGGTCCACGCACCTCTGACTGTGGATCAGTGACAATCGGCGATGTGGATGTACCACCACATTGATTATCGCCCGGCACGCATCGCGCCGGGCGACATCTCAAAACATCAGTCGATCTTGGGCAACAGGCTGTCGATAGATGCTTTCGCGTCACCATAGAACATCCGCGTGTTGTCCTTATAAAACAGCGGATTTTCGATACCGGAATACCCTGTCCCCTGCCCACGCTTGGACACAAACACTTGCTTGGCCTTCCAGCATTCCAAAACCGGCATCCCAGCGATCGGGCTGTTTGGATCGTCCTGTGCAGCCGGATTTACGATATCGTTAGATCCGATAACGATAGCTACGTCTGTATCCGGGAAATCGTCGTTGATCTCATCCATTTCCAGAACGATGTCATAGGGCACTTTGGCCTCGGCCAGCAGCACGTTCATGTGGCCCGGCAAACGCCCCGCAACTGGGTGGATCGCAAAGCGAACTTCTTTGCCCGCCGCCCGCAGCTTGCGCGTCATCTCAGCCACGGATTGCTGCGCTTGCGCGACGGCCATGCCGTAGCCCGGAATGATCACAACGCTATCCGCTTCGTTCAGCGCTGTTGCGACACCGTCTGCGTCGATGGCGATCTGCTCACCCTCGACCGCCATTTGTTCACCTGTAGGGCCACCAAAGCCGCCAAGGATCACAGACACAAATGACCGGTTCATCGCCTTACACATGATGTAAGACAAGATAGCACCAGAAGAGCCAACAAGCGCGCCAACCACGATCAAAAGGTCATTCCCAAGCGAGAAACCAATCGCCGCCGCCGCCCAGCCGGAATAGCTGTTCAACATGGAAACCACGACAGGCATGTCTGCCCCGCCAATGCCCATGATCAAATGATACCCGATGAACAAGCCCGCGATGGTCAACAGGACAAGCGCCCAGGACCCACCACCAGACAAATATACAATCAGCAATAGAATAGACAGCGAAGCAGCCGCGATATTCCAAGCATGGCCGCCGGGCAGTTTCTTGGCTGATGTGTCAATCTCAAACGGTAACAACGATGACCGCCCTGCCAGCTTTGCATAGGCGATGACGGACCCGGTAAAGGTCACAGCGCCGATCCAAATGCCAAGCACCAGTTCAACCCGCAGAATACCAATTTCAACAGACGTCTTCTTGGCAATCAACTGACCAAAGGCAGACAATTCCTTAATCGTTTCCTCCGGCATCGCCGCATAGGCGTCCGCCGCGCCAAGCACTTGTCCCGCGCTTTCGTAAACACCAGTCATAAAGTTGATCATGACGTCCGCGTTGAAACCGACGAAAACCGCGGCCAAACCAACCATGGAATGCATGATCGCTACAAGTTCCGGCATCTGCGTCATCTCGACCTTGGTCGCCAGTTGATATCCAACAGCCGCACCGCCTGCGATCAACACCAAGGACGCAAGCCATAGGCCGGACCCCGGCCCAAACAGCGTCGCCAAAACGGCGATGCCCATGCCGACGATCCCGTACCAAACCGCACGTTTCGCGCTTTCTTGGCCAGACAAACCACCCAATGACAGGATGAAAAGAACACCAGCGACAACATAGGCCGCGATTGTGAATGCGTTATCCATTGTTCCCTACCCCTTAAGATTTCTGGAACATGGCGAGCATGCGCCGTGTCACAAGGAAGCCGCCAAAGATGTTCACAGCAGCCATAAAGATACCAAGCCCTGCAAGGATCGTGATCAACGCGCTGCTCGACCCGATCTGGATCAAAGCGCCCAGAATAATGATCGACGAAATCGCATTGGTCACAGCCATCAGAGGGGTGTGAAGCGAATGCGCGACGTTCCAAATCACTTGGAACCCGATGAACACTGACAGCACAAAGACGATAAAGTGCTGCATAAAGCTCGCGGGCATCCCCGGGATCAAGCCGATGCCAAGGATCAGCGCGGCGCCAATAGCCATCAGCGTCACTTGATCCTTGGTTTGGGCCTTAAAGTCAGCGGTCTCTTTGGCGCGCTTTTCTTCCGCGGTCAGCTCAACGGGTGATGGTTTTTTCGGCTGCGCTGCAATTGCCGCCACTTTGGGCGGCGGCGGTGGAAAGGTGACTTCGTTCGCATAGGCGATTGTCGCACCCCGGATCACGTCATCTTCCATGTTGTGTACCGGCTTTCCGTCCTTGTCAGGGGTCAAGTCGGAAATCATGTGACGAATGTTCGTGGAATATAGCGTCGATGATTGCGCGGCCATCCGGCTTGGGAAATCGGTATAGCCGATGATGGTCACACCGTTGTCCGTGACGATCTTTTCGTCCATCACGGTCATTTTGCAGTTACCACCGCGTTCAGCGGCAAGGTCGATGATCACAGACCCCGGCTTCATCGCCTTGACCATGTCTTCGGTCCAAAGCTCTGGCGCTTCGCGGTTCGGGATCAGCGCCGTGGTGATGACGATGTCCACCTCCGGGGCGAGTTCGCGGAACTTGGCCAGCTGGGCGGCGGCAAACTCTGGGCTGGACACAGCGGCATAACCACCGGTTGCCGCACCGTCTTGCTGTTCTTCTTCAAAATCAAGAAAGACGAATTCAGCGCCCATGCTTTCGACCTGTTCGGCCACTTCGGGGCGCACGTCAAAGGCCAAGGTAATCGCACCAAGCGATGTGGACGTCCCAATTGCAGCCAAACCAGCAACACCAGCACCAACGACCAAAACCTTGGCTGGCGGCACCTTACCCGCCGCAGTGACTTGTCCGGTAAAGAAGCGACCAAAGTTGTTACCGGCTTCGATAACAGCGCGATACCCTGCGATGTTCGCCATCGAGGACAACGCGTCCATCTTTTGCGCACGTGAAATCCGTGGCACCATGTCCATCGCGATGACAGATGCACCTTTATTCGCAGCAGCCTTCATCAGCTTTTCATTGGCAGCCGGATAGAAGAAAGAGATCAGCGTCTGACCTTCGCGCAGTTTCTTAACTTCACCATCGGTCGGGGGGCGCACTTTGGCGATGATGTCGGCACCACTATAAAGCGCGGCGGCTGTCTTTACGACCTCAACACCCGCCTCTCTATAGGACACATCCGAAAACCCAGCAGGCACGCCAGCGCCAGCTTCGATCATACACTCATAACCCAATTTTTGTAGGTCTTTGGCAGAAGCAGGTGTCATCGCGACCCGGTCTTCACCATTCATAATCTCTTTAAGTGCGCCGATTTTCACTAGCAGCTCCCCCAAAAGTGTTTATTTGCCCGTTCCGAGTTACAGCGCGCAACAATATTTCACAAGGCAACTTGCAGTGTGACACTCATGACAGCGCTAAAATGGCATAAACTCTACAACCAGCGCCGAGTCTTTTTGCAATAATCTGCAAATGCCGCACCAAATCCAGCCTGCAACCGTGCCTCCTCCGCTTTAATGAACCGCTGAGCGATGACCCAAACGAACGCCGGTATCAAAAGGAGCCCAAGCGGCGCCCCCCAACGGATCGCAAGCCCGCCCAACACAATCGCATCACCCAAATAAATCGGATTGCGGCTAAAGGCGAAAATACCATCCGCAACAAGCGCGCTGGGTTGCATATGCGGGATCGGTGTCGTTTTTGCCTGCCACATGCGCAAAACAGCCGCGACCATCAGCGCCAAACCCACCAATACGACCACGCCCCCAACAAGCGGAAACGCAGTCATGCTGATCACGGATTTGCTGAGCAGCGTCAAAATCGCAAAACCAAACAGCCAGACCGGTGGAATATCAATCCATTTCATATCGCGCCTTTTCACTTGTTTCTGCCAAACTGACAGATACGCTGATACAATGGAACATACAGGCAAACACGCTCTCGTCACCGGCGGCGGAACCGGGATCGGATTGGATATCGCATTGGGGCTGGCGGGCGCCGGGGCGGAGGTCACGATCACGGGCCGACGGTTAGAGGTGCTTCAATCTGTGGAACACCCGCGCATCCACGCCAGCCAAATGGACGTCAGCGACGAAGAACAAGTGCGCAGCGGCATCAAAAACGCGGTCACCGCCCGTGGACCGATCCAAATTTGCGTCGCCAACGCAGGCATTGCCGAAGGCGCGCCCTTTGACAAAATCACCCTGCCCGACTGGCGCCGCATGATGGCGATCAATCTAGATGGCGCGTTTTTGACGTTCCAAGAAAGCCTCGCGTCACTTCCACCTGACATGGACGGACGCTTTATCGCGATAAGTTCTATCGCCGGGGTTAAAGGGCTGAAGCGCGCCATCCCCTATACCGTCAGCAAACACGGAATGGTCGGCCTAATCCGCGGCTTGTCCGAAGAATACATCGACCGCCCCGTAACCTTTAACGCGATCTGTCCGGGCTATGTGGACACAGACATCGTGCGCGGCCAAATCCCCGGCATCATGCGCCGTTTCGACGTGGATGAGGCCGGCGCCGAAGCCGTAATGGCCTCCGGCAACAGGCACAAGAAGCTCCTAAAAACCGACGAAATCACCGCAGCGGTGTACTGGTTGTGTACAAACGGTGCACGCTCTGTGTCGGGGCAAACCATCGAAATTTCAGGCGGTCAGGTCTAGGGTACGTCGCCACTGACGCCACCATGTAGATGCAGATTCAAAGCCGCACCAAGCAAGATCAAATAAGCCGAAACATAGAGCCACAGCAGCATACCAATGACTGCTCCGATGGATCCATAAACCTCATTGTAGCTCGCGAAATTGGTCAGGTAATACGACAACCCGACGGAAGCCCCGATCCAAACCACAATGACCACCAAGGTCCCCGAGTTAAACCACTTCATCCGCGCGCCGCGCTGGTTTGGGCCATAACGGTACAGCAGGCTAAGTGCCGCATATATGACCAAGAAAAGAACAGCCCAGCGCAAGACATCCAGCAAATTTGCCGCCCCGCCTGGCAACGGCACGAAGGCGAGTATGATCGGGGCCAAGATGACAACAATAAGGGCCGTGACCCCCAGCGCCACAAGCGAAATTGTCAACGCGATAGCGACGATTACCTGCTTAAATCCTCCCCTTGGCGGCCGGTCCGCAATCGCGTTCAACCCGCTGATCAACGCAGCAACGCCCGCCCGCGCTGCCCAGAGCGCAAGTCCGAACGACACTACGGTCGCCCATCCCAATGCATCACCCCGCGCGCCCAAAAGGCGCGTAATCTGGTTGTCTAAAATCGCATAGCTATCCGGCGGTATGATGTCTTTCATCAACACCAGCTGTTCAAGTACAATGGCCGGATCCGCCAAAAGACCAATCAGCGAAATCACAGCGCCAATGCCGGGAAAAATCGCAAACATCCCAAAAAATGCAACGCCCGCCGCAATCAACCCAACGTGGCGTTCACCTGATGTTTTCCAAACACCCGCAAGGATTCGCCAAAGGTCAGTAAAGACTTTCATGCTCACCCTTTCACAAAGTCACCCTCGTTCCTAGAATATGTGGCACATATTAGCCAGCTTGCGACTTTGATGCATGCACCCCAATCGAATCATTCGCCTTCGTCAAACCATCAGCTAGCTTGGAAAAAAGAAACTGAGGCCCTACCAGAATGCAGTCCGTGACCAATCACGTCAATTTGCTGTCTGAACGCGTGCATGCGTTAAGGGCGGACAATTCCCGTATCATGGTGGGCCTTGTTGGCGCGCCGGGAAGCGGTAAATCGACGCTGGCTGACGAATTATCGCGTCGTTTGGCGCTTCAGAAATGCCCCAACATCGTAGTCCCAATGGATGGCTTTCATTTGGATAATGCGATTCTGGAACGCCGAGAATTATTGTCCCGCAAGGGTGCGCCTGAAACCTTTGATGTAGATGGATTTATTCGAACTATCCGTGCCTTGCGATCCTGTGAGCCAGTGGTTGCACCGCGCTTTGATCGGGATCGTGACATTGCTATTGCAGGGGCCATCAATGTCCCCCCAGACACGCCCGTTGTCATCGTGGAAGGCAATTACTTGATGTTCGATGAGGCCTTATGGCGATCCCTCGAAGTCATGTGGAGCATCAGCGCAAGGTTAGATGTTCCAATGCCCGAACTGCGGGCGCGATTGATTCAGCGTTGGTTGAACCAAAACCTAAGCAGAGCAGCAGCCACGCGACGCGCCGAAAGCAATGACATCCCCAATGCGCAGCGCGTGATCGAAAAGGCCCTGCCCTGTACGTTCAATCTGTCATTTGAAACCTAGGTGTTCCTGACATTTCGGCATTGGCGATAGTGGTTCCCATAGCGACGCGGTAGACTAGCCGCCAGCGCCAGAATCGGCGCAGGCCATTGGATGTTATCTGCCGCAATGATCGACAACGAGCTTGATAAAATGCTGGCGTGCCCAAAGTGCGATACGCTGCACTGCGTCTCGGCTTTGCCCAAAGGCGCACGCGCGCATTGTCAGCGGTGCGGTATTGTCTTGCTAACCTCAAGGTTTGAGGCAGAAGCACGCATCCTTAGTCTTGCGTTAACATCCTTTATCTTAATGTTGGCCGCTATCAGCTTTCCGTTTTTGGATCTTGATGTTCAAGGTCTGCATCGCGAAACATCCGTTATCGACGCCGTCTTGGCATTTCGGAGCGGCTACGCCTTTCCGCTGGCCATCGCAGTGGCCTTTTTTATCATCGTGCTGCCGCTCACGCGACTGATCGCTTTAATCTACGCAATCGCACCCCTTGTTCGTGGGGCACCACCGCACCGGAACGCGCGCGCGGCTTTTGCGTTGGCCGAACAACTGCGCCCATGGACAATGGCGGAAATTTTCATGGTCGGCGTCGCGGTCGCCTTGATTAAAGTAACCAACCTTGCAAGCGTCACGCTCGGCCCTGCGTTCTGGGCGTTGGTACTGGTCGTGATCCTGTCCGCATTCAAAGATCAACTCATCTGTAGGTATTCGATTTGGAAAGCGCTGGACAAATAGGGATCACCGCACGCGCGGCGGGCCTCGTAGCATGCCGGCGTTGTGGGCAAGTTCATAAAACCGGGCACAGCTCTTGCCTGCGCTGTCATGCTCGATTGAGCAGCCGCGACGAAAAGAGCCTGCAAAAAGTCTGGGCGTGGTTGTTGGCGGGTATCATCGCCTATATTCCGGCAAACACCTATCCAATGCTACTGACCAACACGCTGACGCATGACAGCGAAGCGACGATTGTCGGTGGCGTCATGGAGCTGATCGATCACCACAATTATGGCATCGCATTCATCGTCTTTGTGGCCTCTGTACTGATTCCCGTTGGCAAGTTTCTGGCGGTGGCTTATTTGGCGATCAGCGTGCGGCGCCCGTCTTCTATCAGCCAGCACCAACGACTTCATCTTTACGAGGTGGTCGAATTCATTGGGCGCTGGTCGATGATCGACGTTTTTGTGGTGGCGATCCTGTCCGCACTTGTGCAACTTGATTCAGTGGCGACCATTAATCCCGGAATTGCCGCTGTTAGCTTTGCTTTGTCAGTGGTATTCACAATGCTTGCAGCACAAAGCTTTGATCCCAGACTGATCTGGGACACCGAAAGGACATCGCAAGAATGAGCGACCAAAACAGCCCAGTCCCCCTTGACGTGCGCCCTGCCAAGCAGGGCCTGTTGCGACGGCTGTCGATCGTTTGGTTTGTGCCTCTGATTGCGCTTGCGGTATCCCTTGGCGTAGCATGGCAATCTTACAGCAGTCGCGGACCACTTATCGAAATCACATTCGACAATGCATCTGGCATTTCAGCAGATGAAACTGTCATCAAGTACCGTGATGTCGACGTCGGCCGGGTTGAGGATGTGACCTTTTCAGATGATCTGGAGGTCGTGATCGTCTCGGCGCGCATGGACCCTGCGGTTGCGCCATTTCTTGACGATGATGCGCAATTCTGGGTTGTCGAACCCGATGTGTCCGTCAGGGGGATCAGTGGTCTGGAAACCGTTCTGTCTGGCGTCTTTATCCTTGGAAGCTGGGATTCAGAGGCCGATGTCGCCCAATCCAGTTTCGTTGGGTTGGACACACCGCCCATTAACTTCAGTGATAGCGACGGTACATCCATTGTACTGCGTGCCCGTGACGGCAGCGCCTTGGCCAGCGGCGCACCCATCCTGCACAAGGGAATTCAAGTCGGCTATTTAGAAAAACCAAGGTTGGATATTACGGGTCAAAACGTGATGGTTGATGGCTTTATCGAAGCGCCTTACGACGAACGCGTAACCACCAGCACTCGGTTTTGGGATACCTCAGGGTTTTCAATTTCTTTCGGAGCGGGCGGCGTATCACTAGACGTGAACTCGCTGGCGTCCTTAATCGAAGGCGGTGTGGCCTTCGACACAGTCTTTTCTGGCGGCGCCCCAATTTCAGACGGACATCGATTTAATTTGTTTCCTGACTCAGAAACCGCACGAGAAAGCCTGTTTGATGATGGACCAGTGGGGCAACTTTTGAACGTGGGCGTCTTATTTGATGGGTCCGTGAATGGGTTGATCATCGGTTCAGAAGTCCGCTTTCGTGGGATTGTGATCGGTGAAGTTATTGACATCAACGCAGTGAGTATTGGCGAAGAAAACGGAACAGAAGTACGCTTGCGGGCAATCTTAGGCATTGATCCGTCGCGGATTGGCATGTCTGATAACATTACGCCCGAAGAAGCGCTCGACGTTTTGGCAGACTTTGTCGCAGAAGGGCTTCGCGCACGGCTGGCCACTGGAAATATCTTGTCAGGCGCTTTGGTTGTTCAATTATTCCAACCTGACCGGCCTGAGCCCGGAACGCTTGACCGCAACGCCGAACCCTACCCTCTTATCCCATCTGCCCCAGCGGCGATTACAGACGTTGCAGATACCGCCGACGATGTTTTGCGCCGGATCAACGATCTGCCCATCGAGGAACTGATGGCCAGCGCAATTGGGCTGATGAATTCAGTTGAGCAAATCGCACAAAGCGACGAATTGCTGGCCGCCCCAGAGAGCATTGTAGCCCTCGCAGAGGAAGCCCGCATATTGATCGCATCAGATGACATTCAATCCATCGCGCCAGATCTGCGCGCCATCATGGCCAATCTTGCAGGCTTGGTCAGTAATGTGGACGGTTTCGTCGTTGACATCGCCGACGCGGACGTACCTGCGCGCTTGACCAGCCTATTGACCCAGGCCGACATCCTTGGCAGTGCCCTTGCCAGTAGCAGCGAAAGCTGGCCGCAGATCACGCAAGACCTGCAAGACCTGATAAGCAGCGCGAACGCGTTAGAGCTTGACCTGTTGATAACGCAAGCGAACTCCGCACTCGGGGATGTAAACACGTTCCTCGCTAGCGACGGATTTACAGGGTTAACCAGCAGCCTGCAAAGCACGCTTGACGTAACCCAAGCTGCAATAGCGGACGTTCAGGAATTGCTCGCCTCTAACGACACCCAAGCCATCCCAAAAGATGTTCGCGCGCTTTTGGCCAGCCTGCAGAGCTTTGTCACTGAAGTACAAGAAGGCGACGTGATAACAAAGCTAAACTCAGCCGCGGAAAGCGCAGTTTCGGCGGCAGATGCGATTGAAACTGGTGCTGCCGACCTGCCTGCAATTGTCGCACAGGTTGAAACCCTTATGACCACAGCCAACGATCTTGAATTGGCAGCGCTGGTGAAAAGCGCCACTGAGACTCTAAACGCAATTGATACGCTATTGCTGGCCGACAGCACGCAAGCCTTGCCGCAATCAATTGCGGACGCTGCCGATGAGTTGCAGCAATTTCTGGCCGAGGTTCGCGAAGGTGGCGCAATTACAAATGTGAATGCCGCGCTGGCCTCTGCCAACTCCGCCGCGCAAGCAATTGAAGATGCCGCGGAAAGCCTACCCGCCTTATCGGCACGGGCGAGCGCCCTTGTCTCTCAGACCCAATCGGTGGTGGATTCCTACAGCGAGCGGTCGCGCTTCAATCAGGAAACCTTGTCGACGCTGCGCGACATTCAGAGCGCGGCTGATGCCATCTCTGCGCTGGCCCGCACCATTCAACGCAACCCTAGCTCACTGCTGACGGGACGATAACCATGTTTAAGCCTGCCCTTTCTTGTCTTGCTCTTGCGAGTCTGGTCGCTTGTTCCAGCCCGTCTAACCGGTTGGATATGAGCCCGGTCACAACCGAACTGCGCCTACGTGCCAACGTCGGGACGGTCATGCTGCGCGACGTGTCACTACCAACATACGCAGCGGCCGAAGAGATTGCGCAAGAGGTCGCACCGGGAATTATTGGAACCAACGCCGATATCCTATGGGCTGACGACCCGGCACGTGCCGTGACGCTGGCGATGACCAGACACCTTGATACGATCTTGAATGCAACCGTTGGCCCAGACCCGTGGCCATTTATTGGATTGCCAGATGTGGTGATCGAAACGCGTGTGGCACAAATGCTGGCCGGGGCTGATGGCACCTTCCGGTTTACGGGCCAGTACTACCTAGGCGGCGACGGGATCGACTATCCCAACAGCTCCACCGCGTTTGACTACGCAATCCCGCTGCAAGGTGAAGGGGCCGGTGCTGTGGCCGTGGCGCAAGGACAAGCGATCCTAGCGCTGTCAGAGGACATTGCGCGCAAACTGTCCCGCTAGGGCTTGGCCTTTAGATCGGCCCAAATGTCTTGGACCCATGATTTGATCACTTGCGCCTCGTCCCAGCGGTTCGACATTTCCATGCCCTGCGCATCCGTCATAGCATATTCTGGTGGTCCAAGCTCACACACAAAAATGCAATCGCCTTTGGCATTGCGCGTTTGCCAACTTTCAAACCCTTCGCGCCACCAGCCTTTGAACAGGTCCACCCATTTCTGGTGCTGTGGAAAATCCAGCTGAAGTTGAATTTGCTGGCGGCTCGCCACACGGCCCTGAAAACTGTCGGACCGCGCTAGGATACGACTGATCAACCCAAGATCATGATCCGACATCGGATGCCAAAACTCGCGATCCACGACATAGTGAGAGAGATCAGCACAAATGCGCATATCTGGAATAAGATCAAGCAGTTGCAAGGTAACGTAAAGGTCGTTCGTGACGCAATTGCGATGGGTTTCAAACTGGATCGGTACACCAATCCGATCCGACATCGCCATCCATGTTTCAATAACCGGCACCATGTCCTCGATTTTGATCGGCATCACTTGCCCGATAACATCCACAAATGGCGCGCCGAAATCGGCGGCCATATGCAACGTATCTTCAAGGCTTTCGATGGTCTTGGGAAAGGCCACTATCAGGGGCGTTAGCCCATGTTTTTCCATATGCGGACGCACTGCATGCGCCGTAGAAATATCCGACGCACCAAGGTCAATGGCCATACCATGAAAGCCGGCCTCAGCCACCATTTCGCAAACCTGCTCAAACGGCAGCTTTACCCCAGTTGGGTCATGCGGCTGCATCGCCCACAGGGATGTGTAAACATGTAGATCGCTCATTCAGCAGGAATCCGGGCCGTGCGCCCGCCAGAGGTTGGAACAATCCACACCTCATCCATCGGGTACTGGGTTTCGTCCCTTTGGGACAGTTTGCGGATCACTTCGATCTGAAACTCAATCCAGCCCATGCGATGCACTTCCCCCGCCTTGGCCTCGATCTTTTCGTTCAGCTCACGCAGCTTCCAAAACGGAACAGCGGGAAACGTATGATGGGCTGTATGATACGGCATCTGCCAGCACAGCCAGCGGATGAACGCATTTGCGCGGGTGGACCGTGTGTTTTCCAAGATGTCGGACTCGTGTGATAGGCCAAGATGTTCAATCGTGTTTTGCAACTGATGGATCGGCTTGGTCAGGATCATGGGCAGCAGCCAAAACGTCAGGGCAACCCACGTGCCCAAAGCAATAGAAAGCAGCACAATCATCCCATAGGCGACAAGGTGTATTCGGGCTTCCGTTATGATCTTTTGCTCTTCTTCCGCACGAATGTAAGGTTCAAGGATGATCCCACGCGCACGGCGTACATTTCCGATAATTCTGTTACGCCAATAAGTTACGCCAGAAAGCCAAAGTAGATAGGTCGTCAATGTGTAGGGTTCGCGCACCAACTCTCCGTCCCGTTCCCAATCTTGCGTATATTGATGGTGAGCAAAGTGCATGACCTGATCAAAGTCGCGCGGGAAAATCTGGATGAACCCAATGAGGCGGCCAAAAACTTCGTTCAGCTTGCGGGTCTGAAATACGGTTGCATGACTTAATTCATGCTGCGCGGCATAGGTGAAATTCAACAGGACACCCAAGGCAAATCCCGTCAGCAAGACCCACCAAGACCCCATCGCAGCCGTGTGCAGTACGACTACCACTGCGATAGCTCCAAGATGGGAAACCATTTGAATCCAGCCTTTTGTGTCAGATCGCGCGGTCAACGCGCGTAATTCCTGCGGTGACATCAAATCGCGGCGTGAGAATTGAGCGTCCAAAACATTCTCCCAAATCTGTTCCAATGAAAGCTGGCTGAAAACCTAGGCGGTCGTCAAGTCAGCAGCCACAATTGCCAGCTGAAAAATGAAATAGCACGACAAATCGTCCCAATTTTTAACGTCTCCTTAGATTGGTCCGAATAATGCATGGTTTTGGCTCCCCCTGCGACACTTCGTTTATTGCGTCGCGGGTGGTGAGTGACTAGAACCACCAAGAAAGTCGGGTTGCATTGTGCGACTCGGCCAAAAGACACGTAGCCAACGCGAGGAGAGCCAAATGGCAGACGCCGCCATCCACGGCCATGAACACGAAGACAACCGCGGGTTCTTTACCCGCTGGTTCATGTCCACCAACCACAAAGACATCGGTATCCTTTACCTATTTGTATCCGGCTTTGTCGGGTTTATCTCGGTGGCTTTCACAGTTTACATGCGACTAGAGCTGATGCAGCCCGAAGTGCAGTACATGTGCCTAGAAGGCGCACGGTTTATCGCGAATGCTGCTGAACCTTGCACACCGAACGGACACCTTTGGAACGTTATGATTACCTATCATGGTGTTCTAATGATGTTCTTCGTTGTTATTCCTGCGCTCTTTGGTGGGTTTGGTAACTACTTCATGCCGTTACAGATTGGCGCGCCGGATATGGCATTCCCGCGAATGAACAACCTGTCGTTCTGGATGTATGTTGCTGGTACGGCTCTTGGCGTCGCTTCAATGCTTGCGCCCGGCGGCAATGGCCAGCTTGGGTCTGGTGTTGGTTGGGTGCTTTACCCGCCGCTGTCGACATCCGAAGCAGGTATTTCTATGGACCTTGCGATTTTCGCGGTCCACGTCTCTGGCGCGTCGTCTATTTTGGGTGCGATCAACATGATCACAACCTTCTTGAACATGCGCGCACCGGGGATGACCCTGCACAAAGTGCCTCTGTTCGCTTGGTCGATCTTTGTCACGGCTTGGTTGATCCTTCTCGCTCTGCCCGTCTTAGCTGGTGCGATCACGATGCTTCTCACTGATCGGAACTTTGGCACGACCTTCTTCCAACCTGATGGCGGCGGTGATCCGATCCTGTATCAACACATCCTTTGGTTCTTTGGCCATCCGGAAGTGTATATCATCATTGTCCCTGGCTTTGGTATCATCAGCCACGTCATTGCGACATTCAGCCGAAAGCCAATCTTTGGCTATCTGCCAATGGTTTACGCGATGGTCGCAATTGGAGCCTTGGGCTTTGTCGTCTGGGCGCACCACATG
>CAKZVL010000145.1 GCA_937922155.1 uncultured Paracoccaceae bacterium
ATCGAAGAAGGCCCGATGGGCTTTATGGTCGAAGATCGCTACCTGCGCCGCACCCTGCTTGACGCGATGGGGCGGGACGAAAACATCACGCACCTCGCTGGCGAAACGGTTGTAGATCAATCAACACACAACGGGGCAAGCGTCACGCTCGCCTCTGGCAAAACCCTCCACGCCGCGCTGCTCATCGGGGCGGACGGGCGGCAATCGGGTGTGGCCAAACGGGCCAAGATCAAACGCACCGGTTGGGGCTATCATCAAACCGCGATTGTCTGCGCGGTCAAACATGAAAAACCGCACGGCGGTATCGCGCATCAGTTTTTCATGCCCGGCGGCCCGCTCGCCATTCTGCCACTCACACAAAACCGCTGTTCGATTGTCTGGTCAGACGATGCAGACAAAGCCGCGCAAGCGATGACGCTGGATGATCCGGACTTTCTAAATTTGCTCAAACCCGCCTTCGGCAGCTTTCTGGGCGACATCAAATTGGCAGGCGCGCGGTTCAGCTATCCACTTGGGCTCTCACTGGCCAATAGTTACGTGGCCGAACGCGTAGCCCTTGTTGGGGATGCCGCCCACGGAATTCACCCCGTGGCCGGTCAAGGGTTGAACGCAGGCCTGCGCGATGTGGCCGCCCTCGCCGAAGTTCTAAGCGATGCACGCAAGCGCGGCGAAGACATCGGCAGCGCCGTCCCGCTGGAACGCTACCAAACCTGGCGACGGTTCGACACCGCCAAGCTGGCGCTGGCGACGGATACGTTTAATCGATTGTTTTCCAACGATAATCCTCTGCTGCGCGCAGCACGAGATATCGGCATGGGGCTGGTGAACGCAGCACCCACCCTCCGGCGCAGCTTCATCCGCGAAGCCGCCGGATTAAACGGAACGCTGCCAAAGTTGATGCGCTAGCGCGAAACCTCGATCATCTTGCCAAAAATACTCTCGCCGAAGGCGTCAAGGCAGCCACAAGCGCCTCTATTCCACATCCCGCGCTTCGTCGATCAACATCACCGGAATACCATCGCGGATCGGAAAGGCCAGATGCGCCGCTTTAGAGACTAATTCTTGGGCTTGCGCATCAAAGGTCAGCGGACCATTGGTCTGCGGACAGACCAGCGCTTCTAACATCTTTGGGTCGAATGTCTGATCGCTCATTGCATGATTTCCTCTCCGCTACCGCCGCGCAAGGCAAAGTCAATCAACGTCTTAAGCGTCTCGCGCCGCGTGGACAAGCAAGGCGCCTCAAGTAGCGCTTGTTTGTCCTCAGGCTCAAACGGGCACAGCATTGAAAGCGAGTTGATCAGCAACTCATCGTCCGCATCGCCAAGCGAGTCCCAATCAGTATTCAAACCCTGGTTTTCGAAAAAGCGGCCCAGCGCCTTCATAAACACGGGCCGATCAAACTGTGGATCTTCCTCAGACGGACCAAGATCGCGCTCAAATCCGTCCCAGGCGACCTTGCAACTGCGATAGGGTGTAAATCCCTCCACCTCAGACTGGATGCGAAACCGGGACACGCCTGACAATGTGATCATATATCGCCCATCTTCGGTTTCTGAAAACGCACTCACACGACCCGCACAGCCAATGCTATGCAACTTGTCGCCATCCGGTCCCTCATAGGGTTGGATCATGCCAATCAGCCGGGTCGGCGTCTTGAGCACATCATCAATCATCGCCAGATAACGCGGTTCAAACAGATGCAGCGGCAATCGGGCGCGCGGCAAAAGCAAGGCCCCGGGCAAGGGAAACACCGCTAGGGTATCTGGCAGGTCTTTGGATTGGATCATGACAATGATCTAGGCCACAACGCCCCTCAGGCAAATATGATCGACGATAATTTCCGCCGCCCGTTCAAAACAACCGGATCCGTCGCAGGCAAAGCATCAAACAGTTTGAACAATTGCGCCTTGGCGGCACCGTCGTTCCATTCGCGATCGCGTCTGAAAGATTCCAAAAGCTGATCCACCGCCGCCTCACTGTTTCCCGCCGCATGCAGCGCCGCAGACAGATCAAGCCGCGCTTGATGATTGTCCGGTTCCGCCTCAACCAAGGCCAAAAGCTCTGCCACAGGCCCGGCATTTACGGCCTCTTTGGCCAGCGCAATTTGGGCTGCGACCGCCTCAAGCGCGGGATCGGTGGAAATCTCTGCAGGCGCTCCGTTCAAAATCGCCTCAGCCTGATCAAGATCATCCAAAGCGATATAGGATCGCACAAGGCCGGCGTAGGCCAAGGCATTGGCAGGATCTTCTTGCAGGATCGCGGCAAAAGTTTCCGCCGCGTCCGCCGCGGCCCCTTCTGCAAGCATCGCATCTGCAGCCTCAATTGCATCCGCCAATCCATTGTCCGCTTCCCCACCAAGGGCTGCAACCTTTTCCACAAAAGCGTTGATCTCTGATGGGGGCAATGCGCCTTGGAACCCGTCCACAGGTTTGCCGTTGAAAAACGCATAGACCGTCGGGATCGACTGCACCTGCAATTGCCCGGCATAGGCGGGGTTGGCATCCACATCGATTTTCACCAATTTCACGCGCCCACCGGCGGCAGTGACAGCCGCTTCAATCGCAGGACCAAGCGTTTTGCACGGGCCACACCAAGGGGCCCAGAAATCCACAATAATCGGCGTCGTCTGAGACGCCTCAATCACGTCGGTCATAAAACCCGCGTCGGTCCCATCAATAATAAGGTCACCAGTCGGGGCCGAAGTCGTGCCAAGTTCGATCATATCTCTCTCCAAGAGGGGCGTTTGCAGGGTATATGAGGCTTGACGCCCCGCGCGGCAAGAGTGGTTTACCCCACCACCCCGCGCGTTTAGGCTGATTTACATGACAAAAACCGTTCTCACCTTTGGCGATAGCAATACCTACGGATCACCCCCAATTGAAAAGGATCGCCGCCGCCCCTTGCAACGATACGGGGCCAGCACGCGTTGGCCCGGCGTCTTGGCTGCGCGCACAGGTTGGAGCGTGATCGAACAAGGCCTGCCCGGACGCACGGCCACCGACCGGCCCGACCCCGAAATGGGCGCGCATATGAACGGACCATTGGGATTGCACATCGCGCTCAATTCCTGCGGGCCCATTGATGCGCTGGTCATAATGCTGGGCACGAACGATCAAAAAACCCACTTTGATCTAGACGCCCAAGGCATCACAGAAGCCATGGCCGACCTGCTTGATATTGCACAATCGGAGGACGTTCGCAGCAAGCACGGCAAGTTTGAAATCCTTTTGGTCTGCCCGCCTGCGGTACAAGAAGCCAAGTTTCCAAGATCTATTTTCAAAGGCGCAAACGCCAAATCAGCGGCCCTGCCAGAACTTTACGGCGCATTGGCAGACAGATGTGATCTGAGTTACCTCAACGCAAACACAGTTATCCAAACAAGCGATATCGACGGCGTCCACTTTGACGAAACCGCTCACAAGACACTAGGGGTCGCCATCAGCAACGGGCTAACGGCTTCTTTGGTTTAAAAATACGCGCCCGCCGCAGGCGCAAATTATTTTTCAAATAATTTCTACCCTAAATCAAAGGTCGCAAACACCGGGGCATGGTCGCTGGGCTGCTCCCACCCGCGCACATCGCGCAACACCCGGCTGGAATGGGCAGAGGTTGCGATATCAGGCGTGGCCCAAACGTGATCAAGGCGGCGTCCCTTATCAGCCGCGTCCCAATCAGGGGAGCGGTAGGACCACCAGCTATAAAGCTGTCCGTTGGGAATATCCGCGCGGGTCACATCAACCCAATTGCCCGCATCTTGCGTCTGGGCCAAGTGTTCCACCTCGATGGGAGTGTGGCTTACCACTTTTAACAGTTTCTTGTGATCCCAAACATCATCCTCACGCGGGGCAATGTTCAAATCCCCCACAAGGATCGCCTTTTTCGGCGGCTCTGCGTGAAAGGCATCGCGCATGTCGGTCAGGTAGTCGAGCTTTTGACCAAATTTTTCGTTGATCTCGCGATCCGGTTTATCACCGCCTGCGGGCACATAGAAATTGTGGATCGTCACACCATTGTCCAAACGACCCGCGATGTGGCGGGCATGGCCAAGGTTGGCGTGATCTTCTGCCCCTGCTTCGGTAATCGGCAGTTTGGATAAGATCGCCACCCCGTTATACCCCTTCTGCCCCCGCGCAACCATATGGGTATAGCCAAGGGCGGCAAATCCATCCAACGGGATTTTGTCCACCGGACTTTTGCATTCTTGCAGACACAAAACGTCAGGCGCTTCTTGGCGCAAAAGGTCGCGCACTAGTCCCTCTCGCAAGCGGACAGAATTGATGTTCCAAGTGGCAAGGGTGAAAGACATATGCGTTTCCTATTGCAATGCGGCGGCCGGGCGAATGTCGCCCGTCATCAGCCCGCGACGGTTTGTGAGGGTCGGATTGCCAATCGCTTTGGCAACCGGATTGTTGGCATCCAGAACGCCCAGCTTGCAAAGGATCGCTGTGATCGCAACCTCGCTGGCCCGCGTCGCACCATCAGTGATTTTCAAGGCAACGCCGCGCTTTAGCTCTGGCAGAATGGCGATGAAAACCGCCTCTGCCCCGGTCTTGACTGCCGCCTTGCCACCACAGGCGCGCATCAAGGCGGTGCAAGCCCGAGTGTCACCGGCCACCAGCTCTGGATGGGCCATCATGGCCTCAACCAATTGCACCATTGCCCCTGCCCTAGCGTCAGCGCGGTGCCCAGCGGTTGCAAAGGTCGACATGGCGCGCGCCAAACCGTGAAGGCTTGTTGCGTGATTTGGGGCAGAACAGCCATCAATCGCCCAAAGCGGGCTGTCTTGCTCTGTGACTTCTTCAAATGCGGTTTTGATCGCCTTTTGCACCGGATGGTCGATCAAATCATAATCGGCATCCCCTTTGAGGTGCTTATTGACGCTCAAAAATCCTGCGTGTTTGCCTGAACAATTGTTATGCACTTGGCACGGGGTGCGCTCTGCGCGGATCATCTCATGTTTGGCATCGCGATCATTAGGGGGCTGGGGGCCGCAGCGCAGATCATCATCCGACAGGCCAAGGTCCGACAGCCACCTGTTGACCCGATCGGTGTGGATATGCGCCGCATTGTGAGACGCGCAAGATAGGGCCAAGTGTTCCGACCCAAGCCCAAAGGCAGCGGCAGCCCCGCTTTCAATCAAGGGGAGCGCTTGGATCATTTTGCACGACGAACGGGGATAAATCAGCGCGTCAGGATCGCCCCACGCCTCGATCACCTGTCCTTGATCGTCACAAATAACGGCGTGCCCGCTGTGAACAGATTCCAAAAGATCGCCGCGCCAGACCTCGACAAGGGGGATTGCTCTGCTCATTTCCGGTTTTCCTTTAGAAGTGATGGGGTTTTGGGCGATTAATGCTTTCCCCGGTTGGCAGTTTTTTGCTAAGACTATGGCTATCGAGTTGAAACAGATCGTGCCAGTCGAAAAGGTGCCCCTAAGCGCACATGGATTGGCAACACGACCAGAGGCAAGCGCAGCTTGGAGGCTGTATTATGATCATGACTTTTAAACGCGCGCTTAGCGCTGTCGCACTATGCACATTGATGACCCCTGCTGTCGCACAGGAAACCACCGAAAACCGCGTCGCCGCAAACACGGATTGGAGCGTTTTTGTTGAGGACAGCCCAACTGAATGCTGGGGCGTGTCTGCGCCCAAAGAATCCAAGCTGACCGATAGCGATGGAAACGCCACCCAAGGGCGGCGCGGCGACATTTTGTTGTTCGTGTTTTATCGCCCCGCCGCAAACGTGAATGGTCAGGTCGCTTTTACCGGTGGGTATCCGTTCGCCAGCGGGTCCACGGTGTCGATGGTCATCGCGGGAACCACCTATCAGTTGTTCACTGAAGGCGAATGGGCCTGGCCTGCCACGCCTGAGGAAGACGCCAAAATCGTTGCCGCCATGAAAAATGGCGCGGACGCTGTTCTTTCTGGTCGCTCAGGGCGCGGCAACATCACCACTGATAGCTTTAGCTTGCTTGGCTTTACCGCAGCGGTGGAAGAAGCTGCCAAACGCTGCACAGGGTAACAGACGTTTTTTCCGCCTCCGGCGGGAGTATTTTTGGCAAGATGATACGATGGACGGGCGTTTTCTGATTGGAAATCGCCCGTTTTGGCGTATAGGGACCTCAAATCCTGTAGAAAGGTTCCGGCCATGGATGCCAAAGCACCAATTACCCAAGACGTACACACGATCCCGCGCAAATTGCCTGAAGGCCCGATCAATCTGGTCGGTCTGACGCGCGAGAAATTGCGCGCGGCCTTGATCGAGATTGGCACGCCAGAAAAGCAGGCCAAAATGCGGGCCGGTCAGATTTGGCAATGGATATACCATTGGGGCGTGCGCGATTTTGGCGAGATGACCAACCTGTCCAAAGACTATCGCGCGACCTTGGCCGCGCATTTTGTTGTGGCCCTGCCAGAGGTTGTCACACGTCAGGTCAGTACCGATGGCACGCGTAAATACCTTGTGCGCATCGCGGGCGGTCATGAGGTTGAGGTGGTCTATATCCCCGAAACTGATCGCGGCACGCTGTGTATTTCATCGCAAGTGGGATGTACCCTGACCTGCACGTTTTGTCACACAGGCACGCAAAAGCTGGTGCGTAATCTGACGCCTGCTGAAATTGTTGGGCAAATCCTTGTGGCCCGCGACGATTTGGGCGAATGGCCTGTGCCGGGCGATCGCAACCTTGAAACCCGCCTTTTGTCGAACGTCGTTTTGATGGGCATGGGTGAGCCGCTTTATAATTTTGAGAATGTGCGTGATGCGATGAACATCGCAATGGACCCGGAAGGGATTTCCCTGTCGCGCCGTCGCATTACCCTGTCTACCAGCGGTGTCGTGCCAGAAATTGCCCGCACCGCAGATGAGATCGGGTGCCAATTGGCGGTTTCGTTCCATGCGACCACGGATGAGGTGCGCGATGTTTTGGTGCCCATCAACAAGCGCTGGAATATTGAGGCGCTTTTGGACGCGCTGCGCGTCTATCCCAAGGCCAGCAATTCAGAGCGTATCACCTTTGAATATGTCATGCTGGATGGCGTGAATGACAGCGACGCAGACGCCCATCGCCTGATCGAGCTGATCAAAGGTATCCCTGCCAAGATCAATTTGATCCCTTTTAACGAATGGCCTGGCGCGCCCTATAAACGGTCGTCGAACAACCGGATTCGCGCCTTTTCGGACATCATTTACAATGCGGGCTATGCCTCTCCGGTGCGGAAACCGCGCGGTGAAGACATCATGGCGGCCTGCGGTCAGCTAAAGTCAGCCACGGAACGCGAACGCAAATCCGCGAGACAGATCGCGCAAGAGGCCGGTCTTTAACGCCGCATTAAGCTTCATCAGTTTAGGCTAAGGAATGACACAAATTGTATCATTCCACGTTTCCGACGACTTGGCAGAGGCCATTACCCTGCTTGCACGACTAGAAGATGCAACCGTGGGGGAAGTGCTGCGCGATGCCGTGCGCCGCGATCTAAAACAGCGCGCAGATTTTCATGCGACCCAAAGGCGCGAACAGGCTGCGGCGATGCCACCACAGGCCCTCGCCGGGTGATCAACGGCCGGGGATAGAGCCGCGTTTTTGACCTTTGGTCTGCCAATCGTCGAGGGCTGCAATCGCCTCCTCTGCGGTTTCGACAAAGCGGAACAGCGACAGGTCTTCGGCAGAAATCGTACCCGCGTCTGACAGCGCGTCCCAATTGATGATTTTTTCCCAGAAATCGCGCCCAAACAAAAGGAACGGCACTTGTTCCATCCGCCCTGTTTGGATCAGCGTCAGCGCCTCAAAGGTTTCATCCAAAGTGCCAAACCCACCCGGAAACACGGTAATGGCCGCCGCGCGCATTAGGAAATGCATCTTGCGGATCGCGAAATAGTGGAAGTTATAGCACAGCTCAGGCGTCACAAATTCGTTCGGCGCTTGTTCATGGGGCAACACAATGTTGAGGCCGATGGAACGTCCACCCGCCTCCATCGCGCCGCGATTTCCCGCTTCCATCACACCAGGACCGCCGCCTGTGACGATCACGTTCTCGCGCCCACCGGTTTTCATGGATCTTTCGGTCATGAGATAGGCAAACTTGCGCGCTTCCTCATAATATTTGGATAGATCGGCAAGGGTCTGCGTGCGCGCCGTGTCCTTTTTCGCAGGTTCGGGAATGCGTGCACCGCCAAAGAGCACGATGGTACTGTCCACGCCAGCCTCGTTCATTTCCAATTCGGGCTTGAGCAGTTCCAGCTGCAATCGCACGGGGCGCAATTCATCGCGGCACAGAAAATCATCATCGGCAAAGGCTAAGCGATATGACGGCGCGCGGGTTTGCGGGGTGTCGGGTACGGCCTGCGCGTCTTTGCGGTCTTGCTGGCTGTCACGGAACGGATGGCGACGGTGATCTTTTGACATGGCTCTTCCTCAATCTCGATTTATGACAACCAAGCGTGTCCGGCCCCAAGATGCAATTGAATTGCCCGTTATTGCGGCGTATCCCTTGGGAAACCCTTGCAGAAAGGTAACGCTATGCTGCTGCAAACCCCGATTTGCGATTTCGGCACACCTGCCCCAGATTTTGACCTCGCAACGCCTGATGGCACGCGTCACAGCCGCGATGACCTGATGGGCGAGGCTGGGCTGTTGGTTGTATTTATGTGCAACCATTGCCCCTATGTCATCGGGGTGATTGACCGGTTGGTCGCAGATATCAAAACGTTGCAGGCGAATGGGTTTGGCGTGGCTTGCATTATGTCCAACGATTACCGCGACTATCCTGCCGACGCGCCAGATAAAATGGCGGCCTTCGCGCAGAAACACGGGCTAAGCGCGCCGTATCTCGTAGATGAGAACCAGCGCGTTGGTCGCGCCTATGGCGCCGTTTGCACGCCCGACTTCTTTGGCTACGACGCCAATGGCGGCTTACAATATCGCGGGCGGCTCGACAGCGCGGGAATGGGGGACGCCACGAACCGCGTGCCCGAACTAATCGAAGCCATGAGCGCGGTCAAAGAGACGGACCATGGGCCACAGGATCAAACCCCGTCAATGGGCTGTTCGATTAAATGGCGCTAAGCCTTTGACAGCACAAGACCCGTAGCGACCAAGACAACTGCGATCACGCGTTGCAAATTGATCTCTGTCGCCTTTAGGCCAAAGGGGCCGATTGCATCCAGCATCAAGGCCACGATCAATTGGCCAAAGATCATTGCCGAAATCGCGGTGACAACGCCCAACGTCGGGATCACCCACAAGATCGCCCAGACGTAGAACGCGCCGAGACATCCGCCCAGCAAAAGCCAGCGATTGACCGACCCGGCATTGGACAGATGCGCCGCCTCCCCCGTGGCGAAAAGAACAAGGATCAAAGCAACAAAGCCGACGCCAAAAGATATAGCCGCCGCAGCTGTGCCAGACCCCAGCCCAGCCCCCAATGCGGCATTCATCGGCGCTTGCAGGGCGGCCAGACTCCCGGCCAGAATAATGATGAGTAAAGGAAAAATAGATTGTGTCATAATGGATCATCCAAAAAAGGTCTTTTCAAATGATGGCAGTCTGCCCGGCGCTGGCGTGCGGGCCAAGTCAGGTATTCCTCCAGATGCAGGTGCAGCATCGGGACTAGTCTTGCTGCGCATATTGGTGGCTTACGCATTGCCACCCGCGAGAGGGGGCAATATAGCTTTGCGCGAAACCAAAGGGGTCCAGCATGTCAAACGCACAACTTGAAACCGCCATTGAATCCGCGTGGGAAGCTCGCGATACGATCTCTCCCGCGACCACGGGCGAACAACGCGACGCCATTGAGGATACGTTGAACGCGCTCGACAGCGGCAAACTGCGCGTGGCTGAAAAGCAGGGTGATGGCAGCTGGCATGTGAACCAATGGGCGAAAAAGGCCGTGCTACTCGGCTTCCGTATCAAAGATATGGAACAGCAAGACGGCGGGCCGCAAGGCGCTGGCTGGTGGGACAAGGTTGATAGCAAGTTCAAAGGTTGGGGCGATGATCAGTGGAAAGCCGCAGGGTTCCGCGCCGTTCCAAACTGTATCGTGCGCAAATCAGCCTTCATCGCGCCCGGCGTTGTGTTGATGCCGTCTTTCGTAAACCTTGGCGCCTATGTTGATGAGGGCACAATGGTCGACACTTGGGCCACCGTTGGCTCTTGTGCGCAGATCGGCAAGAACGTGCACCTCTCTGGCGGCGTTGGCATCGGCGGCGTGCTTGAACCGATGCAGGCTGGACCAACGATCATCGAAGACAACTGCTTTATCGGGGCGCGCTCCGAAGTTGTTGAAGGTTGTATCGTGCGCGAGGGCGCAGTTTTGGGCATGGGTGTCTTTATCGGCCAATCGACCAAGATTGTGGATCGTGAAACCGGCGAAGTCATGTACGGCGAAGTGCCGCCCTATTCCGTCGTCGTTGCTGGTTCCATGCCATCCAAAAACAACGTGAATCTCTATTGTGCTGTGATCGTCAAACGGGTCGATGCAAAAACCCGGTCAAAAACAGGCATCAACGAGCTTTTGCGCGACTGATGATCATCAGCCGTCAGGTTGCAAAGGGCCGGATCGCGCACAGCGTCCGGCCTTCGTTCTTTGGGGCTTGGGGTTTGGTTTTGGCCGACGCTGTAATCTTGGCCGCCCTTTTTGCGCTGCTGTGGTCACCGTTTCGCACGCTTACCACTGATTGGCCCAGTTGGGGCACTGCCGCGGCATTGTTCGCCGTTGGGTTTATTCCGATCCAAGGGGTGCTGATCACCTCTGCGCTATGGGCCGCGAAATCACGGTGGATCGAAGAGGCAGATCAACGATCTGAATAAGTCAATCCGAACCACGTTTCACGCAAAGCGTCAAAAGTGCCGTCCTCGCGCATGGTCAATAAGACCTGATCCAATTCCTCGCGCAGCGCACTGCCCGTGGGATAGGCGATGCCATAGGTTTCTTGGCGATAGACTCGGTCAATCACGCGTGCACCGTCGGGATTCACCACCGAGGCGTAGTAGGCCAAAATCGGGCTATCAAAAACAACGGCATCAAGACGGTTCGCCTCGAACGCTGCAAACATTGTTTCTGTATCCATAAAGGTCTGATGCCGGATGCCACGTTCATCCAAAAGGGCCTGACTGGTGGACCCGTCAATCGTCCCGACTTGGCGTTTATCCAGATCATTGATCCCGTCCAGTTGTTCAGAAATCGCATTTACCGTCAAAGCCGCCGTGATGTTCGCCACAAAGATCGACACAAAGAATAAACTGCCGATCACCAAAACGACCGCGAAAAAACGCCCCCCTGTGCTTTGCGGGACGCGTTCTTCGAACCCGCCGTTCACAACAAGGTTCAGCGCCCACCAAAACGCGGGAAATGCGGATTCGCTTGCTGACTTGTCAAAATAGGGCTGCCTGCGTCGTTCGAACACCCACATCAGCATACCTGCGCCAAACAAAATCCCAAGGGAAGCCAAAACCAGAAGGCCAATTTCAGGACGAAGAAGCGCGCGCAGGATCGACACGCCCGTTCCGGGTTCGGGCGTCAGCATGATCTGAATGCCACTGTCAAACATCGGCTGGGAGAAATCCATGATTGCTTCGCGTTGCGA
The DNA here is from genome assembly GCA_937922155.1 of uncultured Paracoccaceae bacterium. GTDB lineage: Bacteria > Pseudomonadota > Alphaproteobacteria > Rhodobacterales > Rhodobacteraceae > Cognatiyoonia. The sequence goes on from CAKZVL010000145.1 coordinate 11,587, forward strand.
GGTGATGGAAATGTTTGCAATCGCCGCATCCACCTGCCCGGATTGAACGGCCTCAAGCATCCTACCAAATGTGTCAGATCGAACCCATTCTACCTCGCGGCCAAGGCGACTTGCCGCTTCAACCATCAGTTCAACACTGAAACCCACGTCCTGCTGATCGACGACCATTGAAAACGGCGCACGCGAAACGGTTGAAACCGTTATTGTCTGCGCAGCAGCAAGTGAGGCACACATCAGCCCCAAAAATAGCGTAAAAACAAGTCGCAAGGCCGTCCCCCAGTTGATGTTAACCTTTTGCACGATGGCACACCGTCTTGACAAGGCGCGCCGGTCACAGCAGGAGCATTCTCTAACATGACGGACAAAAAACCAAATAAACAAAAAGTCTTTACCCTGCTGGTCGAAGTCGGCCGTAACGTTGGTGACGGCTTGCCCAAAGATGCCACAGGCGGTGCATTGATGGTCTATGCCAGTGGCGTGGATGAGGCAGAGGCGGTGCGCGAAACGGTCGCTATTCTGAAACAAGCGGACCTCGCCCCCCTAGATGTCTCAGGCTACGGCACCTTGGATGAACGCCTCGCCGAAGGACATGATATTAACGATGAGGAAAAGGCGTTGATGCAACGGGCACTGGATGAAAATTCAGTGATCGTCGCGCAGATGACGCCATTTTTTGACAAGGTCTAGACTTTGATAAGGTTCAGGCCGCCTTCAAATTGCACAACGTCATCGTTTCAAACCCACGCAACATTTGCACGTCATGGCGTTGATCAGTTGGCAGAACCTCTCGTGGGATATTTGCCAAAACGCTGTGATCGCGCAGTGTCTGTGATGTCAATAGGGCGCTGTGGTCCAAGTCTTCTAGGATCATACCATCGACAGACACCGCAACACTACGATCAAGGACGAATTGATAATAGGTCTGCAAATACGTCTGCGGCTTGGGGCAATGGATCACTTGGTCTGGTAAATCACCAGCTTTGACCGCAACGCGTTCCGTTCCAAACAAATATTCGACCTCTACACCGCGCATCTGAATGCGCTGGTCAGGGGACATCGCCACATCTCGCAGCGCACCATAAAACGGTGCGCGGGCAATAACGGGCGCAAACCGTCCGCGCGCCGGGACAGTGACACTACCCGCCCAGCGCAGTTGCGCGGTTTTGCCATCTTCGGCCACGATCAAATCGCCTTGGCGTAGATCACTGGCTTTCACCATACCCGTCGGGGTCGGCAACAAAGTTTCTGCCTTAAGCGTTGGCATCGGTCCATGCGGCATGACATGATCCGCAAAGGCGAGGAATTCCAGCAAAGGCGTGGCATAACTTTTGTCCACGGACCCGCTCAAACACACGACATCGCGCACCGATAGGGGCATGGGTTCGCTGATTTCCGTACAAGCGGTCACGCCGCTGTCTGGTACATCCACACTTAACAGCCCGCGACGCGCAGGCGCATCCCACGTATAAAGCAACGTAACCTTGTCACACCGCGACACGAGACCTGTGGCCAACCTCGTCTTGGTGATTTGCGCACCCTGCTGGTGTGAAAACAACAACGTCCCATCCGGCATCAATCGAATAGACAGCCCGCTGGCCCACGGATGTGTGGATTTATGATGCAACAACGTGATCGGTTTGCCCAACCCATCTGGCGAAATGGCAAATTCCATTAACAGACTACCGGTGGGCAAAATGGCAGTCATATCGACCACCCCCGCAGGCGGACGCCCTAGCCCGGCCCCTTGAAACAAAGCTTCTCCAGTTTCGCGAAGACTGATCCAGCTCATGACAGACCTCCCATCAAAACGGCTGCTTCATAGGACTTCAAAGTACGCCGCGCAGCCGGGCTATATCCTTCGCCGGTCAGTGCATTCAGTTCCGGAAAAATCTCGGTGATTTCGTCAACGATCTCTTGCTCAAACACCGCCGTCGTTTGCGGCCCCGGCAAGAAACTCTCCGTGGCAAGCCCTTGGGACCAAACCACCTGATGGGCATCAAAGAGCAGATGCACATAGGTAACCTCGCTTCGTGGCGCACGACGCACGGATGTATCGTTCACCAAATCCTTGGCAGCGATCAACACCTGTTCTTCACCAAACAACATTTCTGCTTTGGCGTCCTGAACCAAAATCCGATGTTGGGGGGATACAAACAAGGTGCCGTGCGATCCAAACGTGCCCGCGCGAATGCGGACAGGTGCCAGCTTACCGCCCCCTGGCACTTTGCGTTGCCCGATCCATCTGACCGGTTGCGCCCCCTCATCATAGGTCAAAACAAGATCACCAAGCTCTAGCTCTTCAACCGGAACCTCACCGCGCATCGTGCGAATATTGGTGCCTTTCACAAAGCAAGGAACAGTATCAACCGTGACAAAGCCAATATCGTCGTCCAAGGCCACACCGGACCCATCAACAGACTGCACACCATAGGTGAAACTGATCTTTTCTTCGTCCTGATCGGTCACAATATCAAAGGTGCCATCAGGCAAAAGCGTAACAACCTGCCCCGTTGGCAACGTGATCTGATCGTTGGCAACCACAGGGACACCATTGATATGGGTGACCTCTAATGTGCCCGTTGTCATGTTCAAATCATTTGCCAAAATATCGAGGTTTTTTGTCCCGCCGATACCAATCGTGATGTCGTCTTGGATGGCCACCAAATTTGTTTGCACCGACTCTGCGGCAATCAACAGATTTGAATCATAGGAACTGTCAGACGTGTCTGCGACCCCGATTTGAATCGTATTTTCAACACCCACGTTGACGGGCATCGTAAGGGTCAGCGCAACGGTAAACCCGTCCATTTCTGTGTTGTAATCATCGCCCGTGTTATCAACATATAGATTAATGTTCTCATTGGGATTGATCTGTGTCACCGCCGCGGGAGAGGACGTTACAGAAACCGGGATGTGGACACCATTCACCCATACGCCAACAACGTCATTATATACCGATGTGGAAAATTCCGGATACTCATCCGACGAAAACATGAATTGGATCGTCATTACAGACGCATCTGGGATGAAATCCACAATCAGCAATGACGCATCATAGGTGCGCGCACCTGCAATGGCGTTGAATTCGGATCTGTTGTTGGGACCGGTTGAGTTGACCGAAATCGAATTGGACTTGTTGGGATCGCCGAACGGACGGGTAAAGAAATCGACGCTCCCCGTCGACAGGATAACGCCTTCATTTCCCGGTGTTACCCCCGGTGTGATACTATCCCCATCCGTATAGGTCGCAGACGAATTCCTTGAGCCGATATAAGTGGCCCCCGTCACCGTCGTGCCTTTCCCAAAAATGGTTTCTGCCATCTGCAAAGCAGCGGCATTCTTGTTCATTGTCAGCTCTGAAGCCGTCGCCATGTGTCTACCCAAACCCATTGGCCCAGAGGTAGCGCAAACGCCTCATCAATCGGGCCCCCACCCATCTTGACTATATGTTGTGGAACACTGCGTGCCCCACACCTATTATTGGACTTTGCCCTGCCTCGGGTCTATTCATTAAGGAAAGGTTAAGGTGGAAAAGCGTGCAATCATAGCTATTTACACCAAAAGTCGCGGGCAAGGTGCTCTGCGTGGCAACTCGGCCACATGCGTTAGATTGCATGTCCATGGGGAAGCCGCTACCCCAAGGAAAATGAAAGACCACGAAAATGAAAACACCAATTGACCCAATTGCCTTAACCGCAGACCTCGTGCGCTGCCCTTCAATCACGCCCATCGAAGGGGGCGCTTTGGTCCTCTTGGAAGGTCTTCTATCAAGCGCCGGTTTTGAATGCACACGGGTAGATCGCGGCGGCATTTGCAACCTTTATGCCCGCTGGGGGCGCAAAGGTGCCAATCGCACCTTTGGCTTTAACGGGCACACCGATGTCGTCCCGCTCGGCGACAAAGCCGCGTGGAGCGTTGACCCCTTTGGCGCAGAGATTAAGGACGGTTTTCTATACGGGCGCGGGTCCACGGATATGAAATCCGGCGTCGCCGCCTTTGCTGCTGCCGCAATCGACTTTGTCACCAATACGCCCCCAGATGGCGCGGTGGTTCTGGCCATCACAGGTGACGAAGAAGCAGAGGCGATCGACGGCACCACCGCCCTGCTTGATTGGATGGCAGAAAGCGGCGAACAAATGACAGACTGCCTTGTCGGCGAACCCACCAGCCCCAACCACATGGGTGAAGCGATAAAAATTGGCAGGCGCGGATCGCTGAATGCGTATCTCACCTTTACAGGTGTCCAAGGGCACGCCGCCTACCCGCACCGTGCCAAAAACCCGGTACATGCAATGGCAAAACTGATGAACACGCTGGCCAGCCACGCGCTGGACGACGGCACCGACCATTTCGATGCGTCCTCACTTCAGGTGGTGACAATGGACACAGGCAACCCCGCCACAAACGTGATCCCGGCAAGCTGCACCTCAACGCTGAACATCCGGTTCAACGATCTGCATTCCGGCGACGGTCTGACGGCCTGGCTTCAGGTTGAGGCGAACAAAGTCGCTGCCGCCACAGGCGTAGACATCACGCTCAGAGTCAAAGTGTCCGGCGAAAGCTTTGTCACCCCCCCCGGCCGGCTTTCTGATCTGATCAGTGCAGCGGTGACGGCAGAAACTGGCCAAACGCCGGAACTGTCGACATCCGGCGGAACCTCAGACGCGCGGTTTGTGAAAAACCACTGCCCGGTGGTGGAATTTGGGCTGGTGGGCAAAACCATGCATCAGGTCGACGAACGGGTTCCCGTCGCCGACATCGTCACACTCAAAGCGATCTACGGACGCATCCTCAAGAACTATTTCGACACGTAATCGAACAAAGACCCCAAGATCATCTTGCCCAAAATACCCCCGCCGGAGGCGTCAACAGCCAATGGCAAAAATCGCCCATGACGCCCCTGTTGTGACGTGATAACCCGGGCGCATGAAAAAACTGCCCTCCCGCCAAGATGTTCTAGACTTCATTGCCGACAACCCGTCGCGTACGGCCAAACGCGATATCGCCCGCGCCTTTGGCATCAAGGGGGCGCAGCGCATCGACCTCAAACGCCTGCTCAAAGACATGGAAGCCGACGGGCAGTTGCAAAAGCGCCGGTCCAGCTATCGCGACGCGGATAAACTACCGCCTGTCGCCGTGCTCGAAATCGAAGGGCCCGACAACGATGGCGACCTCATCGCGCGCCCGCTGGAATGGGACAGCGACGCGGAACCACCCCGCATATTGATGCTGCCGCGCGCCGGCGATCCAGCGCTTGGGGCCACAGATCGCATTCTGGCGCGGCTGACCGAAACCCCGAAATCTGACCACCCTTATCAGGCGCGCATGATCCGCCGCATCGGGCACAACCCGCAGCGCATCATCGGTGTGTTTCGCGCGAGTTCCGAAGGCGGACGTATCCTGCCCGTGGACAAGGGCCGCGACAAAGAATGGACCGTCGCGCCGGGTGTCACAGGTGGTGCCAAAGACGGCGAACTGGTCGAAGCTGAACTTGCAGGTCCCAAAGGCCGTATGGGCCTGCCAAAGGCGCGCATCGTGACCCGGCTGGGCGATCCCTCCGCGCCCAAAGCGGTCAGCTTAATCGCCATTCACCAGCACGCGATCCCTGATCATTTCCCCGATGATGTCATGGAACAGGCAGAGGCGGCCAAACCCGCCCCGCTAAAAGGGCGCCGCGATCTGCGCGACCTGCCCTTGATCACCATCGACCCTTGGGATGCGCGCGACCATGACGACGCCTGCTATGTGCAAACGCACGACGACGGCTTCACAATCTGGGTAGCGATTGCAGACGTCGCGCATTACGTCACGCCCAATTCAGCGCTCGATCACGAGGCGCGCAAGCGCGGCAATTCCACCTATTTCCCTGACCGTGTCGTGCCCATGCTGCCCGATACGCTGTCAGGCGATCTATGTTCCCTGCACGAAGGCGTGGATCGCGCCTGCATCGCCGTCGAAATGCGGATCGATCAAAACGGGACGAAAGTCAGCCACGCCTTTCACCGCGGGATCATGAACTCTCCCGCTGCGCTGAACTATGAAGAGGTGCAAGAGGCCATCGACGGCCGCCCGTCGGATAAAACTGCGCCATTGCTGGATGATGTCCTGCGCCCGCTTTATGCAGCCTATGCCGCCCTGAAAAACGCCCGCTCCGTGCGCCAACCGCTGGAACTGGACCTGCCCGAACGGCAAATCGTGCTGAACGACGATGGCACCGTCACCTCTGTTAATTTCAAAGACCGCCTTGATGCGCATAAACTGATCGAAGAGTTTATGGTGCTCGCCAATGTTGCCGCCGCCGAAACGCTTGTGGACAAGAAAAGCCCGCTGTTGTTCCGGGTGCACGAGGAACCAAGCCAAGAAAAGCTTGATGCCCTGCGCGAAGTTGCCAATGCCTCTGGCCTGCAACTGGCCAAGGGGCAGGTTCTGAAAACCGCCCATCTCAACCGGCTTTTGGCGCAGGCGGCAGACACCGAACAGGCGGAACTGATCAACCTCTCTACCCTGCGTTCTATGACACAAGCCTACTACAATCCCGAAAATTTTGGCCACTTCGGCCTCGCGCTCAAGGCCTACGCGCATTTCACCTCTCCCATTCGGCGCTATGCAGACCTCATCGTGCATCGCGCGTTGATCAGCGCCCACGGCTGGGGCGATGATGGGCTATCGCCGTGGGACATCGAACATCTGGCGGAAACCGCCACCGTGATCAGCGACACAGAACGCCGCTCCATGCAGGCAGAACGGGACACGACGGACCGTTACCTCGCCGCGTTCCTGTCCGACAGGATCGGCACGGAAATGACCGGGCGGATCAGCGGCATCGCCAAATTCGGGGTGTTCGTCAAACTTGATGAAACTGGCGCTGATACACTGATCCCCATTCGCACGCTGGGGGCGGAATATTTTCACCACGACGCAGACAGCCAAACCCTCATGGGCAGCGACAGCGGCACGGTGATCGGGCTGGGGCAGCGCGTCACCGTCAAACTATCAGAGGCAGAGGCGGTTACAGGCGGTCTCCTTGCAGAACTGATCAAAATGGACGAACGGATGATGCCTCGCGGACCATCGGCCAAACGCGGCAAACCGCCCCGGCGCAAAATGTCAGCGGCGAAAAAGAAAGCGGCCAAGACAAAGCGCAAAGTCAGTCGCAAGCGTTAACACTTTGACTTTTTGGCGCGCATTTGACCTATTTCGCACAAAGTTCAGTAAAGGGAACACCCCATGAGGATCAAACAAGGATTGCTTTACCTTATCGGCTTTGCAGGGATCGCCTTGCTGTTCGTCGCCGCCGCAGGCTTGCCCACTGGCTCAACCAAAGAACTCGTCCAAAGCGATCTTGTAACCTCCATCCAAGAAGCCGATGTCGAAGAATGGGGGCAATTGGTTCCCTTGATCCCGGACCAGTTTCAAGCCAACGCATCCCGAGCCACGGTTGAAACGACCCTCTCCGAGCTTGGGTTCGCAACCAACGATGACGAAGAGGCAGCACAAATCCTGTTAAACGCAGACATGGCAGATCGTGCCCTTTATTCCGGCACCTCCGTCACCCCCGGTTGCGCGCTACTGATCGCCGTCGCCCTCGCGTTTGAATCTGACATACTGGTCGCGGCAGATGGATTCAGCCTCAATCGGGGCTGCTAGACAAAGTCAGACTTGGCATAGCCTTGGATGTATAAAAGCGCGCTCAAATCACCATGATTGATCCGCACATCGCATTCGGCCTGCACACTCGGCTTGGCATGTAAAGCAACACCCGTACCCGCCTGATGCAACATACCCAGATCGTTCGCGCCATCACCCACAGCCAAAACATCTGCATGCGATAGACCAAGCCGCGCGGTAATCTCTTCCAGCGCTTCTACCTTCGCCTGACGGCCAAGGATCGGACGACCTGCCTTTCCAACAAGCTTGCCCCCCTCGACCAGCAACGTATTGGCACGGTTCTCGTCAAACCCCAACGCATCCGCCACATACCCGGTAAAGGCCGTGAACCCACCAGACACAAGGGCAGCATAGGCACCATTGGCCTTCATCGTCGTCAGCAACTGCTTGCCACCTGACATAAACGAAATGCGCGTGGCTATCACAGTGTCGATCACGCCCGCATCCAATCCGGCGAGCAATCCAACACGCTCATCCAGCGCCGCGTCGAAATCCAGCTCACCATTCATCGCCCGCGCGGTGATTCCTGCGACCTTTTCACCGACACCGGCTTCGGCCGCCAGCTCATCAATGCACTCTTGCTCGATCATGGTGCTGTCCATATCCGCCAGCAGCATCTTTTTGCGACGACCTGCCGCGGGCTGCACGATTAAATCAACGCCCTCAGTTTGCAAACTGTCCCAAACCTCCCAACGGTTCTCAGGGATCACGGCAATCGAAAACTCTGCTGCCTCATCCACCGCCAGCCAAAGCGCATCGCCGCCGCCCCAGGCATTGCGCAAGCTTTCCACAAGTGCCGCGTCCAGCGATCCCGCCTTCGGCGCGCATAGCAAAGTCGCCATAAACATGCCCGCTATTCCTTTATCTGGCCAAATAAACTCAATCCCGCCCTTTCAACACAAAACCAGTCTTCAACAATGGGCAGCGCCCTCGCAAACTGCGATCAGCGGCGGTCTAACCGCAATCTGGCAGCTGTGAAACCGCAAAGCGGGGCAATTGGCGTCCATTGATCCACGCCAAAGGCGCCAACGTATCACTGTCATGTGACAAGAAACGAAACCAACAGACGCACCTGCAAAAGGATGCCAGCCCATGAAAAAATCGCACCTCCCGCAGAAAACCTGCGTGACCTGTGGGCGGCCCTTCGCGTGGCGAAAGAAATGGGCAAAGGTTTGGGAGGATGTCAAATATTGCTCTGAGCGTTGCCGCAGATCACGCCCCAGCGTTGGGCAATCGCAAAGCGGCATCTAGATGAGACCTGCTTAATGTCACAGCCCCCCTGCATCGTTTGGTTCAAAAGAGACCTGCGCATTCAAGACCACGCGCCGCTATTGGCGGCGTCACGCCTAAATCGCCCCGTCATCCCGCTTTACATCGTTGAACCTACCTATTGGCAACAGCCTTTCGCGGCGCGCCGTCACTGGCACTTTATCCACGATTGCCTGAGCGACCTGAACAAGGGGCTGAGCGACCTTGGGCAAACGCTCATCGTTCAGGTTGGCGAAGCCGTTGACGTTATAGGCACCTTGCATCGCGACCACGGCATCACCGAAATTCTGGCGCATGAGGAAACAGGAAACGCGTGGACCTATGCGCGTGATCTGGCTGTCGCCGCGCTTTGCACGGATCGAAACATCAAACTGCGTGAATTTCCCTCCAACGGCGTTGTGCGCAGATTGCAAAGCCGCGATGACTGGGCGCGGATCAGAAACACCCGCATGGCCGATGATATCGTGCCAAAGCCAGATAGGCTGACACCCGCTCCGATCAAAACTAATGCTTTGCCGGGTAAGGACGATCCAATGTTTGGCCAGCCCCTTGTCGGCAGGGTCCAGAAAGGCGGGCGTGAGGCCGCAGTGGCCGACCTGCGCAGTTTCCTGATGGATCGGTCTGAACGCTATCTTTACCACATCTCCGCCCCTGATGCGTCAGAGGTTCATTGCTCCCGACTTTCGGCACACATCGCTTGGGGCGCTTTGTCGGTTCGCGAGGTTGTGCAATCAATCACCAAACGCCGGGCGCAATTGTCGCCAATGGAAAAAAACCGCTTTGGCCGCAACCTAACCGCCTTTGGCTCCCGCCTCGCATGGCGATGCCATTTCGTGCAAAAGATCGAAGACCAGCCCGAGATTGAAACGCATTGCATGCACCCCGCCTTCGAAGGGCTGCGCGAGGGTCAGCACAACGAAACGCATTTTCAGGCTTGGGCAACCGGGCAAACTGGGTATCCGTTTATTGATGCTTGTATGCGCAACCTTGTCACCGAAGGTTGGATCACCTTTCGCATGCGCGCCATGCTGGTCAGCTTTGCTAGCTATCAACTCTGGCTCGACTGGCGCGTCACCGGACATCACCTAGCGCAGGTCTTTACCGATTATGAACCCGGAATTCACTACAGCCAGCTTCAGATGCAATCGGGTGTGACGGGGATCAACGCAATGCGTGTCTACAACCCAATCAAACAATCAATCGAACACGACCCGACAGGCGTATTCATCAAAAAGTGGGTTCCAGAGCTGAGGGCGGTGCCAAACGACTTTATCCACGCACCATGGATGTGGAAACGCACATTGATCGATGACGTCGACTTCACCTTGGGGCAGGATTATCCAGACCGCATCGTCGATTACGAAGCGACGGCAAGAGTGGCCAAAGCACGGATCGCCGAGGTCCGAAATCAAAGCGATTTTCGCGCATCCGCCAACGCGGTTTACCAAAAACTAGGCAGCCGCAAACGCGCGCCCAAACGCACAAAGCGAAAAAAGGTCGAGGATCAAAGGCAGCTACCGCTTTTCTGACGAAAGCCAGATTGTGCCAATAGGAAACACGCGTTCCTGCATCTTTGCGCAAAAACCTAAATTCCCCAACAGCCGCGTCCCTTTGCCTGTTGCTGTTTTTACTGGGGTTCCGTATGTCCGCACGCGGGACACCCTTCCCCAACGAAGGGTCATGTTCATCTCTTCTTTCCTTATATAAATCAGTTGCTTACGATCTTTTTGTTTTCGTCTTGTGTCAGATTTGTGCCAAATAGCACGTCAGTGACGGTCGGATCATCCATCGCATGGGCGTAGTATTTCATCACCGTAGCAACGTCTTTCCAGCCTCCACGAACCGCAACAGTCTTAGGATCCACTCCTGCTTGCACCATGGATGTCGCAAAGCCGTGGCGGCAGCAGTGTGGTGACAGTTTTTCGATGCCTGCGCGTTTGATCACGTTCTTCCAAACCTGTCCTACGCTTTCGCCAGACGCGTAGTTGAAGACCAAGTCGTCTGGGTTCCGGTTTGAAGGTATGTTGGCGAGTGAAGCGACGACCGGAGGAGAAAGATGAGCGACGCGCTGGTGCTCAACCTTAGTCTGATTGATCACTGCTGTCTTTTGGAACAATTCGACATCACCCCATCTCAACGCGCAAGCCTCCCCGCGGCGAGCGCCTGTCCCAAACATGAACAGGCATAGGGCAGCGAGATGGTAGAGTTCATCTTCGACAGCCTGTTCTGCAAACCTCTCCACCCATGCGCGAGTAACCGGGGTCTTTCGTTTGGCACTGACTTTGAACCGCTTCACCTTGATAGATGAGCACCATTCTAGGCTAGAAGCATAGTTGATGATCGCTTGTGCAGGTACAATGCCTTGACGGTTGAGGGTCGCATTGGAAGCCTCTGGGTAGAGTTTTCGCGCCATTTGACGGATGGCTTCACCGGTGATCTTCGGAACCAGCGTGTCTTTCCAATAGTCTTCAATTTCGTCGAGAAACCTAGTGTCGCGCCCAGCTTGGCGGTATGCAATCGCCGCCTGTGCAAATGTCAGCGTTGCTCCCGGTCCATCGAGATGACTTTGCCACGCCTTGGTTTCGACCTCTGACCTGATCCTTTCCGCGATCCTTTTGTCCGTTGTTTCTGTAGTGCCGCGTAGTCGCCGACCGGCAACTGTCCCTGCATAGTGCCAGATTTTGTTGCGCCGGTAGATTTTGAGCGGCATTCCATCGCCTCCATAAATTCTTCAACATGCCGCTCGAGCATAATCAACCTGCGGCCGAGTCGGCAAAAACACCCCAACTCGCGAACCGTATCCGATACAAAGCGCGGTGATGCGCCGAGCTCTTTTGCCAGTGCTTTGGGTGTCGTATGCTCCGGAGCTTTGATGGTCATTGGACCTTCCCCGGCAATACCAAATCGTTCTTAGATCGATCCGCATCAGCAGGGCACTCGATCAAGCTAACGATCTGCTTTCGGGTCAACAACATCAGTCGCCCAATCTTGTAAAACTGACCTGTCTTGTGTGCTTTAGAACGGATCAAGCGAGGGGACACATAAACGCCAAAGCCTTGCAATTCCGCGCTCCATGCTTCGGGCGTCTGTCCTTCGGAAAGTAAGTCTGGCATGTCTACCTCGATAAGTCGCAATCTCTTGCAAACCATCCGTCAAGCGGCGTATTGTGTCTATACGTTCTCGTATTTTTCTGTAAAAGCGGATCATTTGTTCCGAAAATGAGGTTTTCGATATGGTTGGGTTCAGGTTCGGCTCTAAATCTGAAGAGGAAGAAGCTGCGGCCGAGCTCGAGATGCAGCTCGAATCTGAACGGCAAGACTTCGAAATGCGCTACGGGCAACTGGGATCGGTCCATGAAAACCTGCGCCAATTCCGAATTCGGAAAGGCTACAAAAAGCAGGAAATGGCAGCAATCATGGAGATCACGCCGCGTACCTATTACATTTACGAGAAAGGTGAGCGAGCGATCCCATCCACCGCGCTTGTGAAGCTTGCTGCACTAACGCGCTGTGATTTGAACGAAATTTTGATGGGGCGACTTGCGCCTAGCAACGAGCAAACCACCCTCAGGACCGTCGATGACCTAAACACAACCATCGACTACCTGAAGCATATCTATCCCAAAATGGACCTGGCAACGCGGCTCGAGGTTGCTTGTTTCGTGGTAAAAAATGACTGGCAAGGAACCAAAAGAATGCAGCCAAGCAATATCCGCGAAGCCGTTAAGGTGATCACACGATATCGGTTCCATCCAGAAGGGCTCCCTGCCCCACCGCATGGGGAGGACTATGGCGAGCACCAAGATCTCTACGAGGAAGCCGACGCGGAATGGAACCGCATTGTTGAAGAAGATTTTGGACCGCTGCCCGACAACTGAACTGTGGGAAGCCGCACTTGTCTTTTGCGACTATAAGGTGAGTGCTCTCCTAAGCGCATGTTAAGCGAATAATGATTTCAGGTGGCCCGGTTGATGTCTTTGACGACATTCTCTCTGCTTTGTTGCGGGTTTCTCTGTCAGCCCCATGCCTTGGTGGTTACGATGTACGAGAGACCCAATCTGATCAAATCGACCTAAGACATGCCCGTCGAAGCAAATTCAGCTCGGTATTCTACTTAGCTAGGCAAGGATTCGCTTTCTCGTCCGCGATCAGCTTGCGTAATGAGCCTGTCTGGATCGACCCCATGAACACTGTCCGACCGACCGCAAAGGCAGGTGTGCCGATAAAGCCGAAGACATTTGCAATAGCCGCCGTCAGACGCAGGCGGCGGTCGATAGCATCTGACTGCATGTCTTCGACCAATCTGTCAGGATCGAGGTCAAGATTTTCGGCAATGGCCACGATGAAGCGTTCATCGGTGACGGCGGGCGTTCGGATCAGACGCGCGTGCATTTCACGATACTGGCCCTGAAGGTCCGCTGCCAGCACGGCACGGCTGGCAACCGCGGACGCTACGCCAAGAAGCGGGAGCTGATGCCGGACGATGTGAAAGATGTTCGGGTCGTTTGCCTCAAGGTCGGTTAGACGATCATCCATCACGCGACAGATCGGACAGGCAAAATCGGAGAACATCGCGACTGGAACAGTACTGCGGCGCTCATCGCCGAAGAAAGCAGCGCAGGGATTTTCTCTGACAAACTGTTCCAGTTCGTCATCCGCGTCGGATTCCGGTTCACTGTTATCTAGGCCCGCAAAAATTGCAGCGCCAGGTGTGGATGCGCCTGCCCCTTGTAGTCGTCGGAATGGTGGAAGATCGGGTATGTCCTCGAACGCGAAGTCCGGCTGTCCCAGCGACGCCAGATATGGTACGCCTTTCACCCATCCTGCAACAGCGAGGGCTCCGCCAGCCAATATGGCCCGTCGCTTCCAGTCGGCCTTCGCTACCATCAGTTTGCGATCTGGGAGAGCATCATGATGGCCATCCCAATCATCATTAGGTTCTCCGTCAGGCTGACGAAACCGAGAGGCACGTTCGACCCGCCGCCCACGCAGGCGCATTTCAATTCTCGTTTGTCGATGTAGACAGCCTTGAATACGCTGATTGCGCCGACCGTTGCGATAAATAGCGCCGCAGGGGCCGCAAGCCAGGTTAGCAACATCCCTGTCATTAGAATGCCTGCCGCTGTTTCTACCCAAGGATAGACATAGGCGTAGGGCACCCATTTCCGGGCCAAAAGGTCGTAGTTGAGAAACATTGTTGTGAAACTCTCAATATCGCGGAGCTTCTGCATACCCAGCAAGATCATCGAGACCGAAATGAACCAACCCAGCGTTTGCCAAGTGATCGCACCGAGGAAGCCGATGGAAAGTGCGAGCGCCGTCGCAGCGGCAACGGCAAAGAGATAGAGGACCGGCTTGTAAGTCTTGGCCTTCGGGTCGTAGTCGGTGAGTTTTTCGCGCAGAGCGTCGTAGCCGCCGACCCTCTCGCCTTCGATCCATATCTGCGGAGTAGTAGGTACATCATGCGCTTCCTTGAACGCATCAACCTCAGATCGTTCGCGGAACAGGCGATCATCGACCTTGTAGCCATGCCGATCCAAGAGCCATCGAGCTTTTTGTCCCGACGGACACAGATGGTTTGGCAAGTCCATTCGGTAGAGAACGGCTGTTTTCCCGGTCGCGGACACTGCAGGATCGGTCGTTACATCAGCAACGTCACGGGAATCTTTTGGCACGACAGCTCTCCTGATGCGTTTTGCTTAAGGCCAGTGTATGGTTGCCAGATCATCTACTGTTGGTGCTTTATATATACCCCTATAGGGTATTTCAAGGAAATGTCACTTTGGGGATAAAGAAGAGGGAGCGCAACTCGTGAAAGCCAACAAAGACAAGACACTGGACCGACTGTCACGGCTTGAAGGGCAAGTGCGCGGTGTTGCAGGTATGGTGGAGGCTGACCGCTACTGTATGGATATTCTGGCGCAGACAGCGGCAATACGATCCGCCATTCTGGGTGTTGAAAAACTGATTCTCGAAAACCATGCGGAACATTGTGTCGAGACGACCATTCAAAGCGGCGACCCCGAGGAACAGCGCGCCAAGTTTGACGAGCTGATTGGACTTTTGCAGAAAGCCTCAAAATAGCTTTTCAATTGAGAGTTTGTACGCTCTGGAGCAGGTAGCACCACCAGTCTATACTTAGACAGTAAGCTCCCCAGAACGTCTCTCAGGCAACCTCAAACCAAGCCATCATGCCCGACTTTTGATGCGACAAGCATATGGCAATGGATCATCCACTGGCCGGGATTGTCAGCCACGAAGGCAACTTCGACGGTTTCATCCGCCCCGATCAGCACTGTGTCTCGCACGTCGCCTTCCATGTTCGCGGCACCGCTTTGGGATAGGACAGTAAAGTGGTG
>CAKZVL010000146.1 GCA_937922155.1 uncultured Paracoccaceae bacterium
CGCCGCGCGTTTCGATCCACCACGCCGGGGCTTTCTACGCGTCGTATTGCGCGCAAGGAGGGCATTCAGCTGACCGCGCGGGTTGAGGCGGTTGAGGGGGGCGATGGTATGGTGTCGCCCTTGCAAGCCTCTGTGTTGCAAGGCCTGCGTCGTGCTTTGGCGATTGCGATGGCGGTCGGGGATCAATTTGGCGATCGCACCGGGCTTGCCGACCTCAAGCGCACCAATCTGGATGGAGGTGTGCCCAAAGCGCAGGTCGCGGAGTTTACCGAGCTTTTGGCCGCAGAAACGCTTGCGGTGCTGTATGTTTTTGGTTCTGCGACGTCGTTTTTGTTGGCGGCGCATGCGTCCGAGACCGTTGTCGAGGTGGGTGAGGTTGAGGAGGTTCTGATTGAGAACCCTTATCTGGGTTTGCAGGGCGTTTTGTGGGAGCTGGATCAAGACATTGCCAGCCATGCGGGCGATGAGGCCAAGTTGGTTGCCACGATCCTCGCCTTTGCCGAAGCGTTGATGGACAAGATCAGTGCGCGTGCAAGCAGTGCTGCGCGGTTGGAGCCGTTTACCCAAGCGCAGTGGCGCGTTGAGGCGGATGATTTTGCGATCAATGGGTTTACCCCAGCGCGTAAGGCCAAAGGGTCTGCCTTGACCATGACGTTCAAGAAACCCAATGAGGTCGTGGGCAATCATATTGCCAAGTATCAGTCCATGAAGCTTGCCAAAATGGTGATGGCCTATGATTTTGAACGCCGATTGAATCCGTTTGCAGAGCTTGGCGGGTTCATCTTTACCTTTATGGGGGATGGGAAACCGGGGACGGGCAAAACGACTTTGATCCAGATGATGGCGGGGTTGATCAACGACTATTGTCAGGTTGCGGGCTATCCGTTTCGCTATCAAAATCTGAGCACGGACAATATCGACAGTTATCAGGGGAAATCGGGGCAGAACGCCAAAGCGTTTATCAACAATATCATTGATCCCAGCGTCATCGGATTTGGCACGATTGATGATATTGACCAGCTAGCCGGCAAGCGCGGCGATCGCCAATCGAGTGCGGGTCAGTTGGAGATTACCGCTGTTTTGATGGAGAGCTTTGCGGGGGCAAATACGGTCGTGCGCGGCAATTGCACCTTTGGTATGTTTTCAAACTATCCTGAGAACGTGGATGATGCGCTGCGCCAGCGGGCCGGGGCGCGGTTTTTGGTCGATGGGCCGCAAACGCGGGATGATTACATTGATATCCTGTATCTGTTGATGGGCAAAAACCATGCGATCCCTTTGGGCGAGCATGAGGTGTTTAGCGCACAAGAGATCAAAAAGGCGGTGGCGGCGAGTTTTGAAAGCCATGCCAAGCCGCATGAAGAAGGGCTGCTGAATGTCTTTGACCGGGTGCATTCTAAGGTTGGGGACTTGGATACAATTGCCAAGATGGGCACCTATCTGAAAGGCATTCAGGAAGCGGATGAGCGGTTCACGGGTCGTGCGATCAAGAACATCACCGATGCTGTCAAAGTGCGGGCGATGGATTTTGAGCTGCCCGATGAATGGATGGAAGACCCTGAGCTGTTCCTGCGCAAGGATTATGACGCCAAGAAGGCGATGATCGAAGAGTTACGCGTGCCCATTACCACAGAGATGGTTCTGCAAGAGATCAACCGCTATGCCGATAGCGAATTTCGCTATGCCGACAAATCGGATGAGGTGGCGATTGAAAACATGGTGCGCGACTTTGCCCGGCAAGAAGAAGCCAAGCGGAGGTATCTGGAGGGCAAAGGTGGTTGATGCATTTTCCAGTGGATTGTTTTTGCCTGCGGCTGTTTTGGCGCTGCTGGCGTGGCTCGTGCCCAAAGGACTGTCGATGGTGATGGCAGAAGGGGTTTGGCCGCTGATCCGGCTGACGTTTTATGCGACGTTGATTTTGTTTGTTTTGTCGTCGTCGTTTTTTGTCATTCTTTATATTACGCAAGGGGCGGGTTGGGCCGCGCTTGTCGAATTTGGAATGATGAACAACGTGGCCTTGTTTGGCCGTCTTGGGTTGACCTCGGCGATTATATGGGCGCCGATTATGGTGCTGAGCATTGCAAATCTGCCGCGGCATTGGGTGAGCGAGACTTGGTAGATTGTGTGGATTGCAAAACAACCAATGGTTTATTGTACCGTCACGGGCTTGGGTTGTTTGGTCCTTGCTTGATATGTGGCGATGCATCCATGATACCCAACGTGATGGCTAACTTTCGGATCATAAATCTGCGCACGATTGCAACTTTGCTGGTTGTGTCCAGCGTCGCGATTGGCATTGCGGGGGGGATTACCACAGCATTGGCGTGCGGGTGGGATTTCATGCTGCATTTGTTTGAACAAGGCCGATGCGGGATCATGGGCACCCCGGCGATGTTTTGGGCAGGGTCGGTTGCGTCCATTGGGGTTGGGATGAAGTTCTTTTGGGTCGGATTGGGCCTATTCGCGCTTTGGCGCGCTAGAAAGAAGTCGCGATGAAGTTATTGATTGAAAAAGGGCTGATGTTTGGCAATCTGATCCGGGTGGATAGTCCGGTTTTGGTGGATCGCTATAATCGTGCGCTGATGTCATTGACGGGCAAATCAACAGAGTTGACGGATTTTCACATCGACATCTCCGGCTATTCCCCCGAGATCGGGGATGAGCTGGAGGATGCTTTGTACCTTAACCATGCTGGGATGAACCGGCAGTTCATCCTTTTGACGACGGATCAAAAACACGCGCCGCTTCTGGATGCGACGTTTTCGAATTCTCGTGGGATATTGCGCCAGTTTATTGAGACGAATGAGAATGAGCTGTTTGCGTTGACGGCACAAGATGCGGTCGCGGGGGAGCTGGTGAATACGGTTTACCGCGCGGATGAACCGGCGCATTTGTTTGAAATTCGCAAAGTGTCAATTGAAGCGGATACAACGGGCGGGACTGTGCGCACCGCCAAGAAGCTGCGCGCGATGATCAATCAGTTCAAGACAGAGCCGGAGGCCTGGTTTGATGATGTCTTGATTGGCAAGATGATAGGACTGGCCAAGGACACGGGCGATGTGACGCGAAACCCTGTGATCCTGCCGGAGATGTCGTTTGATCAATCCAACTTTTGGACCTCACACTTTGGTGGGTTGTATATCTTTCGCGGGGTGGAGCATCCGGCGGCGATATCTGCGGCGGATCGCCACCAGCTTGGGCAACTGCCAATCCCGTACGTGATGGATTTTGGCGATAGGGCGGCGATTGCAAAGTTCTTTGAGTTGAACAAATTGGTTGAACCGGTGGCCAGAACGCGGGATGCGGATTCGGCCGCGATTTTGCATCAGAAAATGGATTTCATTGTTGCGGAAGTGGCTGCTGGGATGGGGGAAAACCTAAAGGGTGCGACGCGGCGTGATTTGCGTCGACTTGGGCGGCGCTATGCCCAGCAGTTGCCTGCGGAATGGCAAGGATTGGCAGCGCTTGCGCGCTGGGCCGAAGAAAACGGACCGTGGCCGCGCATTTCATCGGATCATCCGGCGTATTTTTACACGCTGCGCGCATCCAACCATCCGGATGCAGATCTTGTGAACATGATGTTGTCGGAATTGTCCCCACTGGACATCCGCCAATTGTTCATCTGCCACAAACAGGCGTTCTATGCGGCCTATGCTGACTGGCCGGAGGCCAAGCAAGCCTATGTGGCGGATTTTCTGGATCGAGAGTATCAGGTGGACAAGGCCGGCACCCGCGAAGCATTGTTTGGTCACGATGAACCGATGGATGAGCCGCAGAACACTGGTCCGTGGCGAAATCGAACGGAAATTTTGATTGACCGTGTTGGCCCCTGGGGCGCGTTAAGGAGATAAGCATGCAATTTGTTCGACTGGTCGTCTTTGGCTTTCTGTTCTTGAGCGTGATTTACTTGTGCTTGTCGTGGTATTCCCGATCGTTACGCCGCGAAAAGCTGGAAAATGAATGGGACGCGGAAAAGCCGGACGGGATCAGTCGCGCTGATTTTGTCAAAAAGGGCATTGTGGAGTATGAAACGGGACTACGTCCTAAACTGCTTGGGCTTGTTTATGTCGTGCCGACCGTCGCTATTGCCGTTATCGTCTACATTACAAATTCAAACTGAGGTCTCAGATGCAATCTGTCATACGTTCCTTTCGCTGGTTGATGATCGCTGTGATCGCGCTGTTTTTCCACTATGTCCTGCCGCAACATGACGTGGTGCAGGTCACATCGACTGAAATCATCCGCGCCGATTTTTCGGCCTGGAACAGGATGTTTTATGCGCAGGCAGACAGTGGCAATGTAGCGGTCGCAAATCGAGACCTGCGCCTGATCAGTGCCAAAAAACAGGAAAGCTGGCTGTTGGGATTCTGGCCGCGCGACAGCACGCGGATCATGGTCTATCGCAACGAAGATACCGGCTGGATTTGGCCGCCGTATTTCAAGTTTGACAGCTCTGATTTGCAGGCTGAGGCGGCGTCGCTGGATCGGGATCAATGGGCGGTTGTGACCCACTATGGTTGGCGCATTCGCTGGGCTACGATTTATCCAAACGCGATTGGGATCCGCCCGGTTGAAGGGCCAAATGTCTATCCGATACCGTGGTTCAGCATCATCTTCTTTGTCTTCCTCGCCTTTGCCTTTGGGTTGGTGCGCGCGATGTGGCGTCAGTTTCGCGAACGTTCTGTCGATCCGCTATTGGATGCGGCGGGGGATGAGATTGATGAAATGCGCGCGGGCGTGGCGGAACGGCGATCTGGTGTGACCAGTTGGTTGAATACGTGGCGGTCCAAAGTCAAACGTCGCTGATTTTTGTGAGGGGTGTGTGGGCCCGTCGCCATTGTCTCTCGGACCAATGGCGCGAAAATTGCGACCCCACCCCATTTGGGGGCGCTGCCCCCGCGCCTTTGGCGCCCCCCAAGCGTATTTTTGAACCAAAGAAGTTGAGGGTCAGGCGCCGTAGGGGATCCAGATATTTTTGACCTCTGTCGCGGCTGTAAGCATGTCTTTTGCGGAGGGTTCTAGGGTTTTGCCCTGATTGACCCATGTGCGTTTGAGGTTGAGGGCGGCGCCTTCCTCAATCGTTTTTGAAATATCTGCGCCGGAAAACGACCAGACCGCATCGATATCTGCGTGTTGGCCTGCGTGCGGCGCAAGGTCCACGTGACGACCGGTAAGGATGTTGGCCACGCCGGCCGGGATGTCGGATGTTTCGAGCAATTGGTAAAGTTCTGCCGCCATCAGCGGGAAGGGTTCTGAGGGCGCAAGCGTGATCCGGTTGCCCATTGCCAAGGCCGCACCAAGGGGTGAGATCATGCCAAGGAGCGGCCAATCGTCCGCGCAGAAGCACGCGATTTTGCCAACTGGTTCTTTCATCGCCAATGCGACGCCGCGCATGGGAACGTTATGCGCTTGGCCGTCGAATTTGTCGGCCCAGGCTGCAAGGGTGAACAGGGTCTTGATGCAATGCTCGACCTCGGCTTTGCCGGGTTTTCCGGTGAGTGATTTGATCCGCTTGGCGAGTTCGCCAGATCGCGTCGAGAGGTTCTCCGCCAGATAATAGAGGATTTGCGCGCGCTGGTGACCGGATGTTTTGGCCCAGCTTTTCGCGCTATTCATCGCCTCCACTGCGTTGCGCAGGTCTTTGCGGTTGGCAAGGCTAACTTGACCCAGCAGTTCGCCTTTGGGGCCAAAAACGGGGTCACTATAGCCGCCATCAGGGCGGGCCTGTTTGCCGCCGATATAAAGCTTTTGGGTGCGATCAAGCGGGTCAACTGGGCCTTTATCGCCTTTGAAGGGTTTTATCGGCTTAAGTGCTGTGCTTTGGCTCTTTGGCTTGGTGTAGCTTGCCAGCCCTTCCCAACCGCCTTCGCGTCCGAACCCGCTTTCTTTCACCCCACCAAAGCCTGCGGCGGCGTCCATCATGTTGGTGCCGTTGATCCAAACGATCCCAGCCTCCAATTGCGGGGCGATGTCCAAAGCGACGTTAATATCCTCTGACCAGACGCTGGCGGCCAATCCATAGCGGCTGTTGTTGGCCAGTTGTACCGCCTCACTGGGAGTGCGGAAGGTCATGGCGACAAGGACAGGGCCAAAGATTTCTTCCTGCATCAGGGGGGAGGCTGTAGCCAGTCCAGTGATCAGTGTGGGCGGGTAATAGCAACCCTCAGGCGCGCTGGTTTGAAACGTCTCCCCCTCGGTATTGGCGGCAACCATCGCGCTGATCTGGGCCTGCTGTGCGGGGTTGACGATGGCGCCGACATCAATGGCTTTGTCCAGTGGATTTCCCACGCGCAGCTGGCCCATCCGCGCCTTGAGTTTGGTGTAAAAGCGATCTGCGATCCCTTCCTGCACCAAAAGTCGGGAGCCCGCGCAACACACCTGCCCTTGATTGAACCAGATCGCATCGACGAGACCCTCGATCGCGCTGTCGATGTCGGCATCCTCAAAAACGATGTAGGGGGACTTTCCGCCCAATTCCAGCGTCAGGGCCTTGCCCGTTCCGGCGGTGGCCCGGCGAATTTGGCGGCCCACCTCGGTCGATCCGGTAAAGGCGACCTTGTCCACGTCGGCGTCTACCAAAGCGGCACCCGTTTCCCCATCACCGGTCACGATGTTGACGACCCCGGCTGGCACGCCCGCCTGATCACAAAGCTCTGCAAAAATCATCGCGGTTAACGGTGTCCATTCGGCAGGCTTCAGAACAACGGTATTGCCCATCGCCAATGCGGGCGCGATTTTCCATGACAGCATCAAAAGCGGAAAGTTCCACGGGATGACCTGCCCACAAACGCCCATCGCCTCGCGATCGGGCAGTTCGCTGTCCATAAGCTGCGCCATGCCTGCGTGATAATAAAAGTGTCGCACCGCCAGCGGGATATCAATATCGCGGCTTTCGCGGATCGGTTTGCCGTTGTCCATGGTTTCCATCACGGCCAAAAGGCGGGCGTTTTTCTGGATCAACCGGGCGAGGGCATAAAGGACGCGGGCGCGTTTGTTGCCGTCTTTGGCCCACGCGGGTTGCGCCTTGCGGGCGGCTTTGACGGCCTCGGCAACCTCTTTGGCGGTGCCTTGTGTGACGCCCGCCAGTTTTTCCCCGGTTGCGGGGTTGTTGGTTGGGAAATCGTCGCGCAATGGGCCCCACTTGCCGGCGATGTAGTGGCCTGCCATCCCGCCGCGATCTGCCAGCCACGCCAGCGCCTCAACGCTGCTTTCGGGGGCTGGGCCGTAGTCCATGCTGTCGAAAATATCTTTGATGGTCATGGCTTGGCCCCTTGGATCATCTTGCCAAAAATACTCAAAATTCTGCCCTATCCAATTGGATGGCGGTTGGCCGTTGAATAGGCTCCGCTGATATGGTGATCTAGCTGGCGTTCGATGTCGCCCAACAGGGAGGAGGCCCCAAACCGAAACAAGTCGGGTTCCAACCAACGATCCCCTAGCTCTTCCTTGATCAGGGCGAGGTACACCAGCGCATCCTTGGCCTTTGAAATACCGCCTGCGGGTTTATATCCAACGCGTAGCCCCGTGCGATCATGATAGTCGCGAATGGCGCGGATCATTGTCAGGGTCACGGGCAGGGTTGCGTTCACGGGTTCTTTGCCGGTCGAGGTTTTGATGAAATCGGCCCCGGCCATCATGCAGACAAGCGAGGCCCGCGCGACGTTGCGCAATGTGCCCAGTTCGCCGGTGGCGAGAATCGCTTTGACATGCGCCGCACCGCAGGCGTCGCGCATTTGCGCCATTTCATCGTAAAGCGCTTGCCAATTCCCGGTCAGGACGTGGCGGCGGCTGATCACGATGTCGATCTCTTCTGCGCCTGCGGCCACGCTGTCGCGGATTTCTTGCAACCTTAAGGGAAACGGCGATAGCCCCGCTGGAAACCCGGTAGAGACAGCAGCGACCGGAATGCCGGAGCCATCAAGGGCGGCAACGGCTGTTTCAATCATGTCGTGATAGACGCAGACCGCGCCCGTTTTCAGACCCTTCATGCCCAATGCGTCTAGTATCGCGGGGGAGACGGGTTGGCGCGCTTTGGCGCACAGTCGTTTCACGCGATCTGCTGTGTCATCGCCAGACAGCGTTGTCAGGTCGATGCAGGCCACTGCCTTGCACAGCCATGCGGCTTGCCAGTCTTTCTTGACAGAGCGGCGAGCGGCGATTGTGGCGGCGCGCCGTTCGATGGCGGATCGGTTGGCGCGGGCCGAGGCGACCCAGTCCAGATCAAGGGGCACACCGTCATTGCGCGGTTCCTGCACTTGCGGAAGATGGGCTGTTGGGGATTGAACGGTTTGCAAAGGATCCTCCACAAGGTGCCCCGACCTGGGGCCATGACTTGGTGGCATGGGATGTGCGGTTTTGCAAGGTTTGACCACTTGGTCAAACTGCTATGTCGGCTGGATCACGTTGCGCTGAAACTGCTGTCGGTATTGCAGTGGCGTTTTGTTGTGATGGGCGCGGAACAATTTATGAAAATGGGCCATATTCGGGATACCGCAATCGGCGGCGATTTGGCTGATAGGTTCATTGTCCGTGGTGAGGAGACGCGCGGCATAGTTCATGCGGATCGTGTTGATAAATTCCGATGGAGACTGACCTGTGAGCTTGCGCATGGTTCTGCTCACATGGGCATGGGCGCGACCGGTTTGGGCCACGAACCCTGCGGCACCTTCGCAAAAAACATCCCTTTGATAGGCGGCTTCGATTGCGCGGGCCAGCCAGACGGGTGCGTCCTGTGGGGCCTTGTGTTGGTGGATGTCTGCCAACAAGGGCAGCAAAAACGCCTCTGCGGCGAGCCTATCAAGCTTGCTGGTTTCTAAGGTCAAGGCCGCTTGGTTCAAAGCGGCGAGCTGCTTCATATTGCGCGTGGTTTGAATGGGGGCGGTCGTATCACGCAACAGTTCAGGATGACGGCGCTGGATGGCATCGACCACATCTGGATGAATGCAAAGGGAAACGATCATTGCATTGTCGCCCTTTCCTTGGACCGCATGCGCCTGACCGGGCGACATCAGGATCAAGTCGCCTTCTGCCAAGACATCCATCCCATTGCGCGAATGATGTCGGATGATCCCATTTTGAACCCAAAACAGTTCAAAGAAGTCGTGATCATGCAATGATTTCGGGCGGCGCGCTGTCACCGCAGCGCGCGTAAGCTGTATCTGCTCGCCAAGTGTCAGGACATCTTTGTGGTATAGTCGATGGGTCATAACCTCCTTTTAACATTTGCTGCACGTGCAGAAAGACAAAGGTGCGCTGCAAACCGTGACATTGCAGCGCAGTCGCGGTATGCGAACGCGAAAAAGGGGTTTTGCATGACTTTTGATCGTTCCATAAAGATCGCGCCGAGCATTTTGGCCGCAGATTTTGCGAATTTTGGCGCTGAGATCGCAGCGGTTGAGGCGCAAGGGGCAGATTGGATTCATGTGGATGTTATGGACGGCCACTTTGTTCCCGCGCTGACGTTTGGGGCGCAAACCTGCAAAGCGATCCGCCCGCATATCAAGACGGTGATGGATGTGCATTTGATGATTTCGCCCGTCGACGCCTATTTGCAAGGCTTTGCGGATGCGGGTGCGGACATTATCACAGCACATGTTGAGGCTGGGCCCCATATCCACCGAACGGTTCAGAACATTCGCGACCTTGGCTGCAAAGCGGGCGTGGCGTTGAACCCGGGTACGCCTGCTGCTGCTGTGGCGGACCTTCTTGATATGGTGGATCTGATCTGCGTGATGACGGTGAACCCCGGCTTTGGCGGGCAAAAATTCATTGATATGTCTGAAAAAGTGCGGGCTTTGCGCGATATGATCGGGGATCGCCCCATTCACATTGAAATTGACGGTGGTGTTGATCCAACGACTGCACCGATTGTGGCAAGCGCCGGTGCTGACGTGCTGGTTGCGGGATCGGCCGTGTTTCGCGGGGGCAGTGTGGCGGACCCGTCAGCCTATGGCACCAACATCAAGGCCATTCGCGCGGCTGCCGTTTAAAGTACTGAAAAACTGCACAAACCCATCACCGGCTTTGCAATGGGGCGTTCTAGTTCATAACTAACGGGTAAAAGGACGCATGTGATGAGCAAACATATTTTGATCGCCGACGACGACGCACAGATCCGCGACGTTTTGCGCATCGCTTTGGGCCAAGCGGGATTTGAGACGACTGAGGTTGAGGATGGCAAGGCTGCGATGGCGGCTTGCGCACGGGCGATGCCTGATCTGGTTGTTCTGGATATCGGCATGCCCGAAATGGACGGTTTGGCCGTCTGTCGTGAGTTGCGCAAATCCAGTGAAGTGCCGATCCTTTTCCTGACAGCGCAAGGCGATGAGATTGACCGCGTTGTTGGTCTGGAATTGGGCGCGGATGATTATGTGCCCAAGCCGTTTTCACCCCGTGAAATCATTGCGCGTATCCGTGCGATCCTGAAACGCAGCGGCAAGACTGAGGCGCCGACTGCCACGCTGAAGCGGGGGACGTTGGAGATTGATCCTGATCGCCACCTTGCCCGTGTTGGGGACAATTCAATCACCCTGACCGCGCGCGAGATGGAGTTGGTTTCAACCCTGATGCGCCGCCCGGATCATGTGATGCCACGTCCGACGCTTGTGGATGCGGTTTATGGCACCAACATTCATGTCAGTGACAGAACCATGGACAGCCATTTGCGCAACCTGCGTGCTAAACTGTCCGAAGCGGGCTGTGATGACGCCATTGAAACCGTTCATGGCGTTGGTGTACGCATGGGGCCATGCAGCGGCGCATAGAACAAAAATGGCGACCGCCTTTGGCGCTTGTCCTTGGGTGTACTTTGGTTGCTGTGCTCAGCCTGCCTTTGGCGGGGATTGTCGCGGCTAAACTGGCGTTTCCTTATGCGGGTGTGCGGGCGTCGATCATGATTTCTGTCATACCGGTTGTTGTTGTGGCCGGGATTGTGGGCTGGGTTCTTTATCGTATCCTTTTGCGCCCCATCCGTACTTTGGCCGCAAGGGCCGATGATATTCGCACGGGTCAGGCAGAGGCGCTGGATCCCATGCGCCATTATGGCACCGCTGAGATGGTGTCCCTTGGCCAAGCGATGCGTCAGATGGGGCAGGTTTTGCAGGGGCGTGAGGCCGTTTTGCGGACCTATGCTGATCATGTCACGCATGAGCTAAAGTCACCCTTATCAGTTATCCAAGGCGCGGCAGAGCTGTTGAATGACGACAGTTTACCCGATGCAGATCGTCACAAAATGATCGCCAATATCGCGCAGGCCACGGAGCGTATGCAAGATCTGCTGGATGCGCAACGTGCCCTTGCACGCGCATCCGAGCCTTTGGCGTCTGGGTCGTGCAAGCTGTCGGATGTGGTGCCGATTGGCAGTGACATCAGGATTATCCAGGATGGATTGATCCCTTTGTCGGCAGAGGTTGTCGAGCTTGTCTTGACCCATCTGGTTGGCAATGCACGCGCGCACAAGGCAACCCGCGTCGAACTGACGGCGGATACGCAAACCTTGACCGTGGCCGACAATGGCCCGGGTATTTCGGCGGGCAATCAAGATCGCATTTTCAACCCGTTTTTCACAACGCGGCGCGGGTCCGGTGGCACGGGCATGGGCCTTGCGATTGTGCGGCGGATGCTAGAGGCGCAGGGTGCCACAATCACACTTTTGGACCGGCCGGGTGCCGCGTTCGAAATTCGCTACTGATACGATCAAATGGACGAACGATAGGACGATAACATGCGGGTATTGGTGACAGGCGGCGCGGGCTACATCGGCAGCCACACATTGGTGGAACTGCTGGGGCAGGCGCATGATGTTTTGGTTCTGGACAACCTTGAAAACAGCTCACCCGTGGTGATTGATCGCGTCAATGCGTTGACCAACGGCAATCTGGAGTTTGTTGAGGGTGACATCCGGGATGATGCGGCGCTGGATACGGTGATGGACAGCTTTCGCCCCGATGCTGTGATCCACTTTGCCGGGCTCAAGGCGGTGGGGGATAGTATGGAACAGCCGCTGTCGTATTATGATACCAACGTGCGCGGCACGATCGGCGTTTTGCGCGCGATGGATAAGGTTGGCTGCACGCGTATCATCTTTTCCTCCTCCGCGACTGTGTATGGAGAGCCTGTGTATTTACCCTATGACGAGGCGCACCCGACGAACCCCACAAGCGTTTATGGCCGCACCAAGTTGGTGTCGGAACACATCATCAGCGATTGGGCCAATGCGAGCGGTGGCACGGGGATTTTGCTGCGCTATTTCAATCCTGTCGGGGCGCATGCTTCTGCGACCTTGGGCGAGCATCCGGATGGCGTGCCTAACAACCTGATGCCGTTTATCGCGCAGGTTGCTGTGGGAAAGCGCAAAGCCCTGTCGATCTTTGGCGATGACTACGAAACGCCTGACGGGACGGGGCAGCGGGATTATATCCACGTCGTTGACCTTGCCCGCGCCCATGTCGCGGCGGTGAATTTCGCGCAAGGTGCAAAGGGCGCAAAGACGTTTAACATCGGAACGGGGCAGCCCTATTCCGTGCGTGAAATGGTGGCGGCCTTTGAAACGGCTTGCGGGAAAGACATCCCCGTTGTGGTTGCGCCGCGTCGCGCGGGCGATATCGCTGCGATGCAGGCGGACGCAAGCCTAGCAAAGGCCGAAATGGGCTGGGCGGCTGAGCATGATTTGAACGACATGGCTGCCTCGACCTGGGCATGGCAATCGGCCAATCCCAATGGGTATGAAGATTAGACTGTCGGCAAGAAAAGCTGAGACAATTTTCTTGGCAAGCGCAGGCGTCATGCTTGGATATTTTGGTAAATCTGGTTGTCAGACGAAACGGAAATTTACCTTTGTCGCGCAGCCGTCCGGTGGGTTCGTGACGGGTCGGATCAGATCGTAAACGGCCACCGGCGCTGACGGCGCGCCGATGACCTAGGGGAGGCCCCTAGAACGGGCTGTCAGGATAGTAGAAATCCATCGCGTTCTCTTGTGTCACGAGCACAGAGCCGATGACGAAAGAACCCGACACCGGTGCGTTTGATGTCAACCCAACGGCCGTCAGCTCAATCGCTGTTGCGATCATCGACGGTGGATAGGTTACGTTGGCCGGGATCATCACGTCACCATCAGCTGTGCGCTTGATCATTTCTTTCATGCCAGCCCCGCCAAGGACGAACTGAATTTCGTCACGGCCCGCAGCTTCGATTGCGGCCAGAACACCGATTGCCATGTCATCGTCAGATGCCCAGACCGCATCAATGCTGGGATACTTGGACAAGAAATCCTGCATCACGGTGAAGCTGTCATCACGGTTCCAGTTGCCGTGTTCCATCGCCAGCACATTGATGCCAGAGCCGTCGATAGCTGCGGTGAAGGAGTCAACACGCTCGTTGTCGATTGTCGTCGGGATGCCGCGGAAGACAACGATGTCGCCGCCGTCTGGCATTTTGGAGACCATGTAGTCGCCGGACACAGTGCCAAAGCCTTTGTTGTCGCCTGCGACATAGAGATCTTCGATGCCAGCAACGGACAGGCCGCGGTCAACGACCGTGACCCACGCGCCGCTATCGGCGACAGCTTGGACAGGTGGTGTCAGTGGATCGGATTCAAACGGCAGCACAACCAGCGCGTCGATATTGCGCGTGGCGACCATGTCTTCGATGTCGTTGACCTGTTTGCCCGGATCGGACGCTGTGGCCAAGACAAAATCAAGACCTGGATACACTTCTTCCAGCCGCTCAACAGTTTCTTTGGCGTGGAAGTTCATGCCACCCGCCCAGCCGTGTGTCGCGGCTGGAATGGACACGCCTATCACTTTGACGCTGTGACCATCCGCGAATGCGGCCGTGCTGACGGCTGTTGCCAGTGCGGTTGCGATAAATGTTTTCGTAAATTTCATTTTTGCTCCTCCCTTGAAGCGTTGACTAACGGCTTAAGATGCCGCCTTTCGTTCGCGCTGTAGGATCACAGCGAGAATAATGATGACCCCTTGGATCGCGCCGTTCAGGTAGGGCGAGACAAAGTCGGTCAGATTTAAGATGTTGCCGATCAGGCTAAGGATGAGGACGCCGATGACGGTGCCCCATACCCGGCCAAAACCACCCTTGAGCACAGTGCCGCCGATGATGACGGCGGCGATGGCCTCCAGCTCCCACAACACACCAGTGGATGCGGACGCAGAGCCAAGGCGCGGGACATACATGATCGTGGCGATGCCCACCAAAATGCCAAGGGCGGCGTAGGAAATCAGGCGCGTGCGGCGGACATTCACGTTGGAATAATGCGCAACATGTTCGTTCGATCCTGTCGCCGCACAATGGCGCCCATAGACAGAGCGCGACATGATGATTTCACCAATAATCACAACCAAGGCAAAGACGATAATGGGCCATCTGACCCCAAGAATGCCATCAAAATAGACGGGGCGGTAGAACGTCCGTAGTCCGAAATCGAGCGATAGTGTGCCCCCATCGGCAAGCCATGTGACAAGCGAGCGGTAGATACCCATCGACCCAAGCGTTACGATAAAAGCTTCAATCCCTAACGTGGTAATTAAGAAC
>CAKZVL010000147.1 GCA_937922155.1 uncultured Paracoccaceae bacterium
GAAAAGAAGTTCGGCCCGGCCTGTTCCAATAGCTTGGCCGCCATGTCGCGCCCCATCTGGGGGCCATCGGCGACAGACCCTTTGACATCCTCGGTCAAGACACGGCTGCCATCCTCCGACAGGATTTCGCCGCGCAGCCACAGAACGTCACCGTCAATCTCTGCCAAAGCACCAATCGGCGTCTCGCACGAACCGTCCACCCCGCCCAGGAATGCCCGTTCCGCGGCAAGACGGTGGCCCGTCTCACTGTGATGGATCGCTGACAAAAACGCCGCTGTATTTGCATCATCGCCGCGCCGCTCAATCCCAATGGCACCTTGGGCAATGGCGGGCAGCATGTCCTCAGGCGCGATGGGCACATAAGGCACATCGCTCATCCCCAAACGGCGCAAACCAGCGGTAGCCAGAAACGTCGCATCCGCCACACCATCGCGCAGCTTTTGCAGGCGCGTCTGCACGTTACCGCGAAATTCCACAACGTTCAGATGCGGAAACCGCGCCGCCAATTGCGCGCGGCGACGGGTCGAAGAGGTGCCAACAACCGCCCCCTCTGGCATTTCGCTCAGCGCTTTATATTTGTAGGACACAAAGGCATCCCGCACATCTTCACGCGGCAAAAACGTCTCCATCACCAACCCCGCGGGCTGATCCACGGGCATGTCCTTGGTAGAATGCACCGCAATATGGATGTCCCCTGCCAGCAGCGCTTCTTCAATCTCGCGCGTGAACAAACCCTTGCCGTCAATCTCGCGTAGGGGCTTGTCCAGAATCTGATCGCCCATGACCTTGATGATGCAAATTTCAAACACCTCAGCGGGAAGATCATGGGCGGCCTGCAAGCGCGCGCGCGTCTCATGGGCTTGGGCAAGGGCGAGTGGCGATCCGCGTGTGCCGATCTTGAATGTGGCGGCGGTTGTGGGCAATTGAACTGTCATAAGGTATTCCTAGCGGTGTCAATCTGGGTTGACAACTCCCTGCACACTTGGGACCAATCCTCCAAGACAAAAGGACAAATGATGACAGCCCAAAAAACCATCCTTCGCGCCCTCGCAGGGGAAGCCCTACCCACTCCGCCGATCTGGATGATGCGCCAAGCCGGAAGATACCTGCCCGAATACAAAGCCACCCGCGCAGAGGCGGGGGATTTCTTATCACTGTGCTACAACCCAGAGCTCGCCGCCGAAGTGACGCTGCAACCAATCCGGCGCTATGGTTTTGACGCCGCGATCCTGTTTGCTGATATCCTGCTGCTGCCACAGGCGCTGGGTGCGGATCTGTGGTTCGTCACCGGAGAAGGGCCGCGTTTGTCCACCATCACAACAGCCGACGAACTCGCCGCGCTCAAACCCGTCGACGACATCGATGAGGTGCTCAGCCCGATTTATGAAACGGTTGGCATTCTATCCAAAGAACTCCCCGCTGAAACGACACTGATTGGCTTTGCCGGCGCACCTTGGACAGTGGCGACCTATATGATCGCCGGGCAAGGCACCCCCGACCAAGGCCCTGCACACGCGCTCAAGGCCGAAAACAAAGCGGTCTTCGAAGGGCTGCTCGCGCGTATCACCGAAGGTACGATCCACTATCTGTCCAAACAGATCGACGCAGGTGCAGAAGTGATCAAAATATTCGACAGCTGGGCGGGCTCGCTTCAGGGCGATGATTTCCTCAACTACGCAGTCAAACCCGCAGCCCAAATCACCGCCGCGCTTAAGGCCAAACACCCAAACGTGCCGATCATCGCTTTCCCCCGTGGGGCTGGTGAAAAATATGTCGGACTACACAGCACCATTGGATCTGATTGTATCGCCCTTGATGACGGCGTGACAGCTGAATGGGCCGCCGCCAACGTCCAAACGGGCGGCTGTGTGCAAGGCAACCTTGCCTCTTCCCATATGGTCACCGGGGGCGAAACCTTGGTCGCAGAAACCAAACGCATCTGCGCCGCTTTCAAAAATGGCCCGCATATCTTTAACCTCGGCCACGGCATCACACCAGACGCCGACCCTGAAAACGTCGCACTGATGATTAACACCGTGCGCAACGGCTAACGTCCACATCGTATCATCTTGCCCGAAATACTCCCGCCGGAGGCATATGGGACGGCGGGCGGGGCGCATTGCCCCGAAAGGGGCAACAGCGTCGCCCCCGTCACACCCATTTGGCCAATGGCGGCAAACTCATCAAAACCGCATTGGCATCGTGCCCCGTGGTCAGGCCGAACTTGGTCCCACGATCGTAAACAAGGTTATATTCCGCATAAAGCCCGCGATGGATCAATTGCGCGTCCTTGTCCGCGCCGTCCCAAGTTTGTGCCAGACGCTTTTCCACCAAGGGCTGATAGGCTGGCAAAAACGCACGGCCAATGTCTTGGGTCAGGGCGAAATCCGCCTCCCAATCGCCGGTGCAGTGATCATCCATGAAAATACCACCGACACCGCGGGCGCGGTTGCGGTGCGGGATGTAAAAATATTCATCCGCCCAGGCTTTCAGTTTGGGGTATAGATCCGCACCATGGGGATCCAAATGCGCCTTCTGCGTGGCATGAAAATGGGCGGTGTCCTCAGCGTATTCAATGCAAGGGTTCAAATCGGACCCGCCGCCAAACCACCAGGCATGGGGCGTCCAAAACATCCGCGTGTTCATATGCACCGCAGGCGAATGGGGGTTCTGCATATGCGCCACCAAAGAAATGCCCGAGGCCCAAAAGCGCGGATCATCGGCCATGCCCGGCACACCACGCGCCGCCATCGCCTTTTGCGCCGCAGCACCCAACTCTCCGTAAACTTCAGACGTGTTTACGCCAACTTTCTCAAACACACGCCCCCCCCGCATCACCGACATGATGCCGCCGCCGGCATCAGACCCATCATCAGCGGTGCGCGATGTTTCGCTTCGTTCAAACCGCCCAGCGGGTAAATCTGCTGTGGGGCCAGAGGACAGCCCATCTTCTAATCCCTCAAAGGCTGCAACAATCTGGTCGCGCAATTCCCCAAACCATGCTGCTGCACGCTTCTTTTCTGCCTCAAAACCGCCTGTCATGCCCCGTCCGTTCAATTGTTATTGCATATCAACAGCGATCAGCCGTCTTATGGGGCATCCGACCACAGAATAGGACTGGCGTTCAAGCCAGAGATTACAGAATGCGCCATTTCGTCCTGCCGCTTGTCTTGGGCCTCGCCGCCTGCACCACCCCGCAAGAACGTTGCATTGGCAGCGCAAACCGGGATTTGCGGGTCATCAACGGGCTGATCACTGAAACGCGCGGCAATATCGCGCGCGGCTTTGCCATTCGCGAAATACAAGAGGTCGTGAGCGTCACAAAAACCTGCGAAGGCGAAACCTCAGAAGGCGTCGAATTCACCTTTGATTGTCAAAAGCCAGAAACCGTCACCAAGCGTGAACCTGTCGCGATTGATCTCAATGCCGAAAAGGCAAAGCTGGCCAGCCTCGAAGAACGCCAGTTGCAATTACAATCCAATCAAGCGGCTGTCATCGCGCAATGCCGCGCGCAATTTCCAGAATGATCAGTGAACTGACACTGCAGCAGGATCCAGCAAGGTACGCCCGCCATCCACAGTGATGATCTGACCAGTTACAAAGCTTGACGCATCGCAGGCAAGGTATTGCACCGCATCGGACACTTCACCCGGGCTCGCAATCCGCCCAAGGGGCGTGTTTTGAATAATGCGTTCGCGCATTTCATCATCGTCGCGCAAACGGTCGTTCAAACTGGCGGACATCACCGATCCAAAGGCGACGGCGTTCACTCTGATCCGGTGGGGGGCCAGGGCGACCGCCATTGTGCGCGTCATTTGATCAAGTGCCGCTGTACTGACCGAAAACGCCAGCAAATTGGGATGCGCATGATTGGCGCAGATAGAACTTAGGTTGACGATAGACCCAATAGGACCGCTGCTGTCTGGATCAGCCAATTTGATCATGCGCCGCGCAGTTGCCTGGCTGAGCCTGAAAGAGTTCAACAGATTTTGCTGTAAAAGCTCGTCCATACTGGTGTCTTTGGGGTCCAGCGGGTCGGTTTCCAGCACCTGACGGGAGGCATTGATCAAAATATCAATACTGTCAAACGCGTCCACCGTCGCAGACAACAGGTTCTTGATCGTCAGGTTTTTGCGCAGATCACCGGAAAAGATCCGCACAGATTGTTCATCCTCTGCCTCATCTCCCATTTCATGGGTCAGCTTTTCTTCGTCCATGTCCGCAAACATCACATTTGCGCCCTCACTCACAAGGTGGCGCCCAATGGCAAGGCCAACACCGTTGGCAGCGCCCGTGACTATGGCGGTTTTGCCCGCGACCGAAAATGACATTTGGAATATCCCCCGATGAGTCCTGAGATGAGAGGTTAAGCGATATCAACGCTGTGG
Organism: uncultured Paracoccaceae bacterium; assembly: GCA_937922155.1. Lineage (GTDB taxonomy): Bacteria > Pseudomonadota > Alphaproteobacteria > Rhodobacterales > Rhodobacteraceae > Cognatiyoonia. The sequence goes on from CAKZVL010000147.1 coordinate 4,389, forward strand.
GCGAGAGGCATGAAAAATCTTGAACGCAGGGTTTCCACTGACCTCTGCCACCTCTTTGAACGTCGCTTGCAAATGCGCCTCATAGGGCAGATGTCGGTTGGCCACCATCCACAGATGCCCTTGCCGTTTGAGGTTGCGCGCAGCGGCGGTGATGAACGCTTGGCCCAAGGATGGGTCCCCTGCCCGGCCTTGGTGAAACGGCGGGTTCATGATCACTGTGTCATAGGGCGCTTCAGCCTTGAACGTCGTCGCATCAGCCCAGTGGAACGCAGCACGCGCGTCAGAAATGTTCAGGCGCGCACAATCAAGCGCCAGCGCCTCGGCCTCAATCAGATCAAGGTGTTTGATGTCGTCGCGCTGCAAAATCGCGCGCGCCAAATATCCCCAGCCTGCGCCAAAGTCCGCGACACGCCCCTTTAGCGTTTCTGGCAATGCCGCCACCAAAATGGCGGATCCTTTGTCGATCGCCCCTTCGGAAAAGACGCCCGCGGTGGTGTAGAACCCATGATTTGCCAGCGCGGGCGCGGGGGCGGCCCAATCGGAAAAACACTCTTTGCCCTCAAACCAAAATATTCGCCCATGCGCTTTGGTCAGCGACGGCACGTCGCCGATGGTTTTGCGTACGCCCTTGAAAAGACTGTCAATTCCATCCGTCTTGCCGCCATCAACAATCACAAGCCCGCCAAGGGATGACGCCTGCGCAATCATAGAGCGCGCAAGCGCCTTAGATCGGGGAAGCACAACGCAGATGGTTGGGGCCGCAACCGGATCAGATGACACATCATACCCGGCGGCAGACCACGCATGGCTTTCCACAGCGTTGGTGTGGCTAAGGGAGACAGGATGACCACCAAGGGCGGCTAGATCAAAACCAACAGGCGGGCGCATCACATGCACCGCCCCATCAGGTAGGTTCAGCAAACCGTCATCAATCGCGGTGCGCAGGCGGGAATATGCAGCCATTTTGGGGAACAGCGCCGCGCGCTATTCTTTCTCCATCGTGCATTGCAGCGGGTGCTGGTGGCGTTGGGCGAAATCCATGACCTGCGCGACCTTTGTCTCTGCAATCTCGTGGCTATAGACACCCACAACGGCGAGGCCTTTTTTGTGGACCGTCAGCATCAGCTCAAACGATTGTGCATGGCTCATACCAAAGAACCGCTCAAGCACCATCACCACAAATTCCATCGGGGTGAAATCATCGTTCAGGATAAGCACCTTATAAAGCGGTGGGCGCTTTGTCTTTGGCTTTACCTCAAGCGTAACACCGATGTCGCCGTCGCGATCATCGTCGTCATTTGCCATCATATAAAAATCCGCAAGCATGCCGTTCCTGATCCAAAGAATCTGTCCAGTTGATCCATCTATATAAGCTGGAAGGCGCACAAGAAAACCCCCGACAGGCCGTTGGTTAAAATTGTCGCGCCCTGCGCTCAAAATCACGATCTTGGGGAATTGTGCGATTTCGCCACAATATATGGTAAAAGCGCGAGCCAATCACATCATATCTAGTTGAATTTAGGGTGTTTTCTGAAAAACCATTCTGTGTTACGTCACTGGTAATAATTTGCGACCACAAAAATGTGGCGTGACCTGAGGCAGAGTAAGAGGCAAGCGACGTGAACAGTCGTCTGGGACGGACAGCCCTTCAGTGGGTGTGTATTCTATTGATTTTTGTCAGCATGGCCGTCCTGCCTAAGGGCGGTATCGCTGCACCCTATGCCGCGATGGTGATGGACGCGCGCACGGGTGAGGTTTTGCATTCGCGCAATGCCGATACGCGACTGCATCCCGCGTCGCTGACCAAAATGATGACCCTCTATATCGCGTTTCAGGCGATCCAACGGGGTGAGATTGACCTCGATACCGAAGTGCGGATCAGCCAGAACGCAGCAAGCGAACCGCCCTCCCGGCTAGGCCTGCGCGCTGGTCAAAAGATCAAGCTGCGGTATTTGTTGCGTGCAGCTGCAGTGAAATCCGCCAACGACGCGGCCACAGCCATCGGCGAAGCGATCTCAGGTACGGAAGAGGCGTTCGCAACCCGCATGAACCGCACCGCCGCAGCGATGGGGATGCGCGATACCACGTTCCGGAACGCACATGGGCTGACCCAAAACGGGCATATGTCCACCGCACGCGACATGAGCGTGCTTGGCCGCCATGTGATCTACGACTTTCCACAGTATTATAACCTGTTCTCGCGTCGCACGGCGGATGCTGGGGTGCGCACTGTGCGTCACACCAACAGCCGCTGGTTGAACACATACGAAGGTGGCGATGGGATCAAAACAGGATACACACGGGCTGCGGGGTATAACCTTGTCGCCTCTGCTGAACGTGGCCAAGAACGCGTGATTGCAACCGTCTTTGGTGGGTCCTCCACCGCAGCGCGCAATGCCAAGATCACGGAACTGATGAACCTCGGCTTTGACCGCGCCCCGACACGCGCAACGCTGCGCCGGCCAAATCCACCGGGTGCTGCGGTGGCGCAACAGGCGGAACTGATCGCCGGATCGTCCAGCGCGGCAACAAATGGCGGGGCTGGTAAAACGGTTCGGGTCAGCGGCGCCGTTAGTCGCAGTTTGCGCCCTGTTGGGCGCCCAACGCCCCAAGTTGCAGAAGAATTTCTGGTCGCAGCGATTGACCCGGCGAGCATTGCGATCGCGCTGGAATCCATCCTCGACGAACCGGTCGAAAACGATAGCGTTGATGCGGCTGTGAACGCTGCGCTGGTTGCCTCGCTCTTGCCGCGGGCACGGCCACGCGACTTTGCCACCGGATTGTTGCAAGACGTCGCTGCCCGGCCATCGGCGGAAGAACAATTGATCGTCACGCGGATTTCCACTTCAGGCGGGCGGCATTGGGGAATCAACGTCGGTCGCTACGAATCGCGCTATGAGGCAGAACGTGTTCTGCTCAAGGTGGCGCTGAATGAGATGAGCACGCTAGACGGGGCCTTGCGCCGCGTTGTGCCGCGCAGTGGTGATTTTGATGCCAACTTTATGGGGTTAAGCCGCGAAGGGGCCGATCTGGCCTGCCGTCGTCTTCAGGCGCGTGGAACCATGTGTTTCATGATCGGCAACGAAGGATAGGACGCAAAATTCTGACGCACTAAATCGCGCGACCCTCAAACGCGGCGGCCATCAACGCTTTGGTATAATCGGTTTGCGGCGCATCAAAAATCTGCTCCGCACTACCCGCCTCCACCACATCGCCTGCCTGCATCACCATCACCTTGTGGGACAGCGCCCGCACGACCTTTAGGTCGTGACTGATAAACAAATAGGCCAACCCAAATTTTTGCTGCAAATCGCGCAGCAATTGCACGATCTGCACCTGCACGGTTTGATCAAGGGCAGATGTCGGTTCATCCAGCACCAGCAGCTTGGGCCGCAGGATCATCGCCCGCGCGATCGCGATCCGTTGTCGCTGTCCGCCGGAAAACTCGTGCGGATACCGATCCATCATCTCTGGCAGCAAGCCGACCTCTTGCAAAATCTCTGCGACCATCTCGCGCCGGTTTCGTCCCGGATCGATGCCATGCACGCCCAAACCTTCTGCGATGATCTGCTCGATGGTCATGCGCGGGCTCAGACTGCCAAAGGGATCTTGGAACACGATCTGCATCCCACTGCGCAACGGGCGCATTTGGCGTTGGGTCAGCTCTTCAATGCCGCGCCCTTCAAAGGTGATACGCCCCTGTGATGCGACAAGGCGCATGATCGCCATGGCCAGCGTCGTCTTGCCCGATCCGCTTTCGCCGACGATGCCAACGGTTTCACCGGCCCGCACCGTGAGGCTCGCAGCATTCACAGCCTTCACATGGCCCACCGTGCGTTTAAGCAGACCCGCTTGGATCGGGAACCAAATGCGCAGGTCTTCGGTTTCAGCCACCACCTTTGCATTGGCAGCCACCGGCAGCGGTGTCCCGGTTGAATGGGCATCCAGCAGCATTTTAGTATAGGGGTGCTGGGGGTTGTCGAAGATGTCCGACGTCGTGCCTTGTTCCACGATCTCCCCGTTCTGCATGACGCAGACGCGATCCGCGATTTTGCGCACGATGGTCAGATCATGGGTGATGAACAGCATCGACAATCCTTTGTCGCGCTTGAGGTCCGCCAAAAGATCAAGAATCTGCGCTTGGATTGTCACGTCAAGCGCTGTTGTCGGTTCATCCGCCACCAACAGGTTCGGCCCATTGGCCAGCGCCATGGCGATCATCACGCGCTGACGCTGCCCGCCGGACAATTGGTGCGGATACGATCCAATACGCCCCTCGGCATCCCTGATCCCGACTTGTTCCAACAGATCAATAACACGGGTCCGCACCGCATCGCCGCGCAAGCCTTGGTGCAACTCGATGGATTCGGCCAACTGCTTTTCAATCGTGTGCAGAGGGTTGAGCGAGGTCATCGGTTCTTGGAAAATGAAACTGACGTCATTGCCGCGCACGTCGTGCAGATCCTTTTCCGCCGCGCCGATCATTTCGCGCCCGTCATAGGTGATGCTGCCCGACACCCGCGCGCTGTCCGCCAACAGCTGCACCGTGGACAGGGCCGTCACCGATTTGCCCGATCCGCTTTCCCCGACCAAAGCGACAGTCTCACCCTGATCGACGTGGAACGATACACCGCGCACCGCATGCGTGGTTGCGCCATCTTGCTTGAATGCGACGTAAAGGTCTTTGACGTTCAAAAGCGGTTGGGTCACGTGGTTTGGCCCTTTTTGCTTTCGCTGGCGATGCTGTCGTCCTCCACAGCGCCGCCTGCGAATGTCTTGCGCGGATCAAAGGCGTCGCGCACCCCTTCAAAGATAAAGACAAGCAGCGACAACATGATCGCAAAGACGAAAAAGGCGGTAAAGCCGAGCCACGGCGCTTGCAAGTTCTGTTTGGCCTGCAACGTCAGCTCACCCAATGAAGGGGCAGAGGACGGCAAGCCAAAGCCAAGGAAATCAAGCGAGGCAAGCCCGCCAATCGCGCCTGTCACCAGAAACGGCAGCATCGTGACCGTGGCCACCATCGCATTGGGCATGATGTGGCGGAACATGATCGTCCAATCGCTCACGCCCAGGGCGCGGGCAGCCCGCACATATTCCAGATTGCGCGCACGCAGAAATTCAGCCCGCACGAGCCCGGTCAAGGCGGGCCAGCCGAACAGCACTGTGACAAACACAAGGAGCCAGAAACTTCGCCCCAAGATCGCGGTGAGGATAATAATAACGTACAGCGACGGCATCCCTGACCAAATCTCGATAAACCGCTGGAACAAAAGATCGGTCCAACCACCCCTGAACCCTTGGATCGCGCCTGCGATGATACCCAAAACCGACGACAACAGCGTAACGATAATGGCAAACAGAACCGACAGGCGGAACCCATAGATGATGCGCGCAGTCACGTCGCGTTTGGTATCATCGGTGCCCAACCAATTGGTGGCAGATGGTGCCGCCGGGGCAACGCCGGGCACATCGACAATGGTGCTGAAACTGTACGGAATTGGCGGCCAAAGCATCCACCCCTTGGCAAAATCAGGATCGTCGATTGCATCGGCCTTTGCCGCCTCAATAAATCCTTCGGGATCGTCAAAACAATCGACCAGCCCGCCGGTTTCGATCAGACAGCGGACTTCGATATCGCGATACCCCGCCTCTGTCGCGAAATCGCCGCCAAAATCCCGTTCGGAATAAAACGACATAATCGGGGAACGCAACTCACCGCGATAGCTCACAAGGATCGGTTTTTCGTTGGCCACAAACTCCGCGAAAAGCGTGATGACGAACAGGACAAGAAATATCCACATCGACCACCACGCGCGGCGGTTGCGTTTAAAGTTCGTCCAACGCCGTTGGTTCAGCGGCGACAAGAACGGCTTTTTTCGCTTTGCCACCGTCGTCATCCGCGGGCCTCAAAATCAATGCGTGGGTCGATAAAGACATAGGTCAGGTCTGTCAAAATCCCCACGACCAACCCGATCAGGGAAAAGGTGAACAGCGTGCCAAACACCACCGGATAATCCCGTGCCACCGCCGCCTCGAACCCCAAGCGCCCTAACCCGTCGAGCGAGAACAGCGTTTCGATAATCAGCGACCCACCAAAGAACACGCCGATAAACAGCGCCGGAAAGCCCGAGATCACGATCAGCATCGCGTTGCGGAACACATGACCATAAAGAACCTTCTTTTCCGAAAGGCCCTTGGCCCGCGCTGTCATCACATATTGCTTTTTGATCTCATCGAGAAAACTGTTCTTGGTCAGCAACGTCAGCGTGGCAAAGGCAGAGATGGTAGAGGCAAGAACAGGCAAGGTGATATGCCAGAAGTAATCCAGCACTTTGCCAATCATGCTAAGTTGTTCAAAATTATCCGACGTCAGCCCACGCAGCGGGAAAATGCGCCAGTACGACCCACCGGCAAACAGGACGATCAACAGGATCGCAAACAAAAACCCGGGGATGGCATAGCCGACGATAATCGCGCCCGACGTCCACGTATCAAACTTTGACCCGTCGCGCACCGCTTTGCGAATACCCAGCGGGATCGACACCATATAGGCGATCAGCGTTGACCAAAGGCCCAGCGTGATACTGACGGGCATCTTTTCCAGCACAAGGTCGACAACACTGATGGATCGAAAGTAGCTTTCGCCAAAATCAAAGCGGATGTAGTTCCACATCATGTTCAGGAACCGCTCTAGCGGGGGTTTGTCAAAACCGAACTCGCGTTCCAACTCTTCGATAAATTCTTGGGGCAGACCACGACCGCCGATATAGCCGCTGTCGCTGCTTTCTTCTTGGCCGAACTCTGCATCACCGGCACCACCTGCGATGCTTTCAAACACATCACCGCCCCCTTCGAGGCGCGCGAGAACTTGTTCAATCGGACCACCAGGCACGAATTGCGTCAGCGCAAAGTTGAGGATCATAATCCCAAGCAATGTCGGGATCACCAGCAACAACCGTCGAAGGATATAGGCGCCCATGGCGTGCGTCCCTACCGGCGTCTACTGGAACGCACCAGCGGCGCGCAGGGCGTCAGCCTTGTCCTGATTGATCCACCAGAAATCCATCTCACCAGTGGAAAATTCTGGCAGGTTTTCGGGGTATTCGTACATGTCGTAGTACGCAACCCAGCTTTCGCGCAGGGTCCAAACAGGCACGACAAAGTAGTCATAGCGCAAAATCCGATCAACAGCGGAAATCGCGGCGGCCATTTCGTCATAGGTTTCTGCGGCGGCGACAGCCTCTGCCAGAACATCAACCGCAGGGTTACAGTACCCCGCACGGTTAAAGACGTCTTCGCGATCTTCACAGCCAAACTTTTGCGACAAACCGCGCCCTTCCAGCAGGCCAACGGTGTAGCCGCTGAAATACATGTCAAAGTCTTTCGCCTGCTCACGCGCCTGATATTGGGCGGGGTCCACACGGTTGTAGGTGATATCCACACCCAGACGTTTCACATTTTCCACGTAAGGCTGCAAAATCCGGTCAAAGGCTTGGCGCGTTTCCAAAAACTCAATCGACAGCAGTTCGCCATCCGCATTACGCAACATGCCTTGATCATCGGGGGTATAGCCCGCCTCTTCCATCAGAGCCAAAGCGCGGCGCAGGTTGCCGCGATCCAACGGCTGGCTGCCGCTTTCGTGGGGCATCAACGGCGGCTCTGTAAAGATTTCCTCTGGCAACATGTCGCGCACAGTTTCCAAAAGCTCCAGCTCGCGCCCCTCAGGTAGGCCCGTGGCGGCAAGGCGTTCGTTGTCCCAAAAGCTGACGCGTTGCTGAAACAGCCCGTACTGCAAATTCTCGTTGGTCCATGTGAAATTATACATCAGGCCCAGCGCCTGACGCACGCGGCGGTCCAACTGTTTGTCGTCGAGCATGTTAAAGACAAACCCTGTTGCACCCGGCAATGTGCCGCGGGGCAAGGTATCACGAACCACAAATTCCTTGTCCAAGGCAGGAAAATCATACCCCGTCGCCCAGTTCAGCGAAGAGTTTTCGGCACGGAACGTAAATTCGCCGGCCTTAAACGCCTCGAACGCGGCAGAGCGATCAGCAAAGTATTCAATACGGATGCTGTCATAATTGCCCCGCCCAACATTGATCGGCAGGTCATTGCCCCAATAGTTCGGATTGCGCACATAGGTGATCTGGCGGCCCGGATCGACGGGGCCAAACATATATTCGCCCGTGCCCGGTGCATTTTCCATGCGCGATTCGTCCAAACGTGCGCCTGTTTCCTCAAACCATTTCTTTTGCATCACAATAGCGCCCGCCATCTGGTCGATGCGACCGCGTACTGGGGAGTCTGGGTTGAAGGTGAATTTGACGGTGTAGTCGTCAATCGCCTCATATTCCGGGATCAGATCAACGATGCCCGCGCGGTAGGACGGCGTGCCTTGTTCGCGGAACAATTCATGCGTGTGGATAACGTCTGCAGATGTCATGGGCGTGCCGTCCGAAAACGTCACATCCTTGCGCAGATTGAAGATTAGCCACGATTTGTCCTCGGGAAATTCAATCGTTTCGCACAACAGACAGTACAGTGATCCAATCTCATCCGCCGTCGACGTCATCAGGGATTCATACATTACGTTGGACAGCACGGCAGGCGTGCCCGTCAGCGTGGCGTAGGGGTTCAAACTGTCAAACGTGCCGGACCAAGACATGCTGAATTCGCCCCCTTGCGGGGCGTCTGGGTTGACGTAATCAAGATGGGCAAAATCGGCTGGGTACTTTAGCTCATCATATTCGTTAAATCCGTGGGTGACGGTGACACCCTTATGGCTGTCGGCGAACGCCGCGCCTGCCAAAAAACCGCCAGCGACCAACAAAGCAGACCCCAATATCCATTGTCTGACCCGTTTCTCGATTTCGGATTGTTCAATGGCGATTGCGCGAGCTTTGCGTTTTTGCATCTTTTTCTCCGGTCAACGACGGTGGTGATCCATAAAGTGTAGCTAACGACGCGATTGGCAAACATTCAAGTTGAGATTGCGTGATTTGACCGTGATGACAGCGCCAAAATGGGATTTAAAACGAAAAAGGCCGCCCCAGCGGAGCGGCCCGTTCAAATCTTGGCGTGATCAATCAATCATCAAGCGAGTCAAGATAGGCAATCAGGTTCGCGCGATCTTCGATCTTGCGCATCCCATTATAGCCCATGGCCGTGCCCGGCGCCCAACCTTTGGGGTTCTCAAGAAATCCGTTGAGGTTTTCAGGGGTCCATGTTTCCGCCACAGCGACAAGCGCGCCAGAATAGGCGTAGCCGGGTTCAGCACCCACAGCACGGTTTACAACACCATAAAGCGAGGGACCAACGCCGTTCACGCCGGGTTCCAACGCGTGGCAAGCCGCACAGCTGCGCCAAAGACCTTCGCCTTCCTCAGCAGAGGCAGACGCCATGATCGGGGCAAAATCCACAACTTCGACGACTTCCTCCACGTCGTCGCTTTCGACTTCGATCACATAGGCTTGGTCGTGGTGGTCGCCATGCCCGCCGCCGCCGTGATAAATCAGTTCAGCGACCCAGCCGCCAAGAAGAAAAACAAGCAAAGTACCGCAAAGTGCGCCACCCGCTTTGGTAAGTGTCATTGTGTCGAACATGTCGCGTTCCATTCCGATCCGAATTTTGCGGTTATCTACCCGGTTCCAAAGCCGAGTTGCAAGGTATACTGGCGCGACCAAATGCCCGAAAAAGGCAAACAATTCGAAAACCCCGCAATGGGAGCAAAAAAATGTCAGCAAAAATCGCATTCCAAGGAGAGCTTGGCGCATATGGTCATGAGGCCTGCATCGCCGCACGACCGGATTTTGACCCCCTTCCCTGTTCCACATTCAACGGCGCGATCGAGGCCGTTCGAAAGGGCGACGCTGATCTCGGTATGATCGCGGTGGAAAATTCCACCTATGGTCGGGTGGCCGATGTGCATTCATTGTTACCAGAAAGCGGGCTTCATATCGTGGACGAACAATTCGTGCGGGTACATATCAACCTGCTGGGTCCAAAGGGCGCGCAGCTTGACCAGATCACCGACGCCCACGGGCACACCGTGATCCTGCCACAATGCGCGTCGTTCTTGCGCAGTCACAACATCACGCCCGTGGCGAGCACGGATAACGCCCGCGCGGCCCGTGAGGTGGCGGCGGGCAATGACCCAACGCAAGGCGCATTGGCATCTGAACTGGCGGCAGAGATTTATGGCTTGGATGTCTTGGCAAAGCATATCGAAGATCAGGCCAATAACACCACCCGCTTCCTCGTGATGGCGCGCGACCCTGACTACACCCAACGCGGGCAGCATGTGATGATGACCAGCTTTGTGTTCCGGGTGCGCAATATCCCAGCCGCACTTTATAAGGCGATGGGCGGCTTTGCGACCAACAGCGTCAACATGACAAAGCTGGAAAGCTATATGGTTGGCGGTCGTTTCACAGCCACACAGTTTTATGCGGAAATCGAAGGGCACCCTGACGACAGCAACGTGAAGTTGGCGCTAGAGGAGCTGGATTATTTCACCGACCACCTCAAGCTGATGGGCGTTTACCCCTCAGCCGCGCGTCGCCACGAAAAGCCGACCGATTGAAACAAGCCTTGCCGACAAAGACCGCCTAAGTTTGCAGTCGATGACGTTCGGCCACATCATCCGCAAACGATCCCACCCGACGCTTTAGCCGCTGCACCAGCGTTCCGCGGGCCAGCTTGAGTGATTGCAACACCAACCGAGAGGGAATCGTCTTGGCCGAAAGGTTGATCGACAGGGCAAGGCGGGTTTGACGCGGCGACAGCGGGACAAGTTCAACCGTCGTTTCGCCATGAATCCCAGATGATTTGCTATCAACTTGCAAAAAGTTGGGCGCATCCATCTGCACAAGAGTCGCGTGCAATCGCCGCTCCTTACCGCGATAGGTGAACGCAATGTCCCATGCTGCTCCCGGCGTCACCTCACCGGTGTTCAGGCGCTTTACGGTTGCGCCGCGCCGCAGGGCCTGACGTTCAAACTGCTCAAATTCAGTGACCCTTGCAAAAACAACGTCGATGGGGGCTTCGATATCTTCGCGTGCATTAAATCTCATAAGGGCCTGCTTTTGTTATTAGGGTGCTCTGTCAGGATAGGTAACTTAGTCAAGTCGATCCGCAAGCCAGTTTTCTAGTAAAAAGCGGGCAATCGCACCCTTTCGGGCAGGCAATATCGTCGGGTGTTGCCCTGTGAATACATCTGCCAACTCCTCCCGGGTGAGCCATAGCGCGTCGTCAAGTTCGTTTGGGTCCAACGTGATTTCTGTATTCAGCGCGACACCAGCACAGCCAAACATCAAGGATGCCGGAAAGGGCCAGGGTTGGCTGGCCAGATAATCCACTTGCCCAACTCTTATGCCCGCTTCCTCAAACACTTCGCGGCGCACGGCGGCTTCAATGGTTTCGCCAGGTTCCACAAAACCGGCCAGTAAGGAATACATTCCTTCGGGCCACGGTGGGGACCGGCCAAGCAGGACGGAATTGCCATGCGTGATCAGCATGATGACCACAGGATCAGTGCGCGGAAAGTTGTGTTTGCCACAGGCTGCGCAATCGCGTTGCCATCCGCCCTGCCCCATCTGGCTTTCTGCGCCGCAAGCGGGACAATGGCGATGCGACATATGCCAGATCAAAACGCCCCGCGCGGTTGCCGCCAATTCCGCGTCGCGCGGGCTCAGCTGCGTCATGATAGACCGCAGCTCGGTAAAGACCTGTCCGTCCGGCAAATCGTGATGCTGCTGCAAGGACGGATCTAGAAAGGTGTCCAGCTCTGCGCTTTGGTCCTCTTGCGGCACCCAGACCGACATATCAGTGGCAAAGATCGGATCACCAGAATCGCGTAACCCCAAAAACACGCGCGGCATGTCCGCCGACAGGATCGCATGATCCAAAGGCAACCAAACCAACGCGTCATCGCAGACCAACGGCTTGCCCCGCCAAATCACCATGGTGCGGGCGTTTTTGGATTTCGACAACGTCTGCGCATCGCTACGCAGCTCTGCTGCGCGGTTCAGGCCAGAGCCACCAAAAGTTACAGTTTCCGCGATTTTCATTGAACTTTCTTTCTGCAATTTGACGGGTCTAACCGGGTCCGGGGCCGGTTTTGCGAGTCTTGTCAATTCATGGTTGCAATCGTAAGCTGCCCTGCACGCTCAAGGGTCGGATGATTTGAACAACAACTGTACTGCCCAATTGCGACTAATTGAAACCACCGATCTGCATATGCAGCTGACCGGGTACGATTACGTTTTGGACAATCATGAGACAAGTGGCGGGCTGGAACAGCTTTCTGGGAAAATCGCGGCATTGCGCAATGATGGGATCGCCACGATTCTTTGTGACAACGGTGATTTCTTGGAAGGATCGCCCTTGGCCGATCATGCCATTGATCTGGCCGATATGAACAACCACCCCATGATCTGCGCGATGAACCAACTAAAATACGACGTTGTGGCGCTGGGAAACCATGAATTTGACTTCGGCACGACCAAGCTGCGCGCTGTAATGGCCGCGCTTAATGCGCCTGTGGTCTGTTCGAATGTGCGGGTGACGCTGACTGAGTATTTCACCAATCCATGGACGATCGTCGAACGGGATTTGCCGTGCAGCGATGGGAAAACACGCAAGATCAAGATCGGCATCATCGGTTTTGTGACCCCGCAACAAGTGAAATGGGGCACCCAATATTTCGAAGAAACGCTAATCACCGATGACATCTTTGCTGCCGCGATGACACATCTTCCCGCTATGCGACGGGCGGGCGCGGACATCGCCATCGGTCTTGCGCATACAGGCATTGGTCCAGCAGAACATCAGTATGGTATGGAAAACGCCGCACAACCGCTCGCCTCCCTTCGTGGTATTGATGTTTTGATGCTGGGCCACACGCATAATCATTTTCCCTCTGACACCTTTGAGGGAAACCCAAACATCGACTGCACGGCAGGCACAATCCACGATACACCTGTCGTCATGGCCGGGCATTTGGGCGATACACTCGGCCTGATCGACCTCAATCTCACAATTGAGGACGGTTATTGGACTATTCAGGATCACAGCGTGCATGTGATCGCGGCCGTAGGTGATGATGCGCCTGATCCTGAATTTTGCACGCAGCTAGAACCTGTTTTGGCCCCGCTGCACGCCAAGACGCTTGACGTTTTGGCCGCACCAGTTGGCAACGTCCCACAAGACATCAACACCTTTTTCAGCAGCATTGGCTATGATCCTTTGCTGCGCGTTGTGTCACATGCACAGCGCAAGATTGTCCAAGACAGCATCGCCAACAGCGAACTGGCCCATATTCCAGTGCTTGGGGCCTCTGCAACGTTTCGGGCGGGTGGCCAAATGGGTGCAAAGAACTTTTTGACGATCCCAAACGGGGCTATCACAACCAAACATGTGGCTGCGAAAATTCCGTTTAACAACACTATCTGCGGTGTACTGCGGCGCGGCTGGCAAATCCGTCATTGGCTGGAGGGGATGTCGCATCGCTTTCACCACGTGAAACGCGGACAAGCGGATCAACCGCTGTTGAACCCACAATTCCCTAGCTACAATTTTGATACGATCCTTGGGTTGGAATATGCTTTCGACATCACCGCCGATTTGAGAAACACGGAATCGTTCGATCTCAACAGTCGCGTGCCGGTTCTGCGGCACCATGGCGCCGAAGTTTTGGACGATGATTTATTTATTGTTGCCACCAGCCGATATCGCGCCATCGGCGGCGGCCTGTTTGGCCATGTGTCAGACAGTGATATCGTCTTTCAATCAAGCCACGGATTGCGGTCCCTTATCACGGCCAACCTGCTGGACGAATTTGACTGGACCAATCGCCCTAATTGGACGTTTACGCCTCACGCTGACACCTCTGTCGTGCTCAAGTCCAGCCCACTTGCCAGCGCCTCCGACATACCAGTGAATTGTGAACCGCTTGGCTTGGATGAAAAAGGGTTTCGGGAATTTCGCGTCTCGCTTTGAGAACTTGCACAGTCAAGGTCGCGCGATTATATGAAGGTTGAGGGGTTGGCGCGGGCAAGTGCCTCGCCAACCTGGTCAGGTCCGGAAGGAAGCAGCCACAACGAGCCCCACTTGGGTCGATGTCCAACCTCTCACCCACGCAACCTTACGACCGGAGGATAGATTTGATGACGACACAAACCCTCCCGGTCCGGGCGCGTTAGTATTCCCCGTTTCGCCAATGATCCGATCTACGCCCGATGACTAAGGCTGCGACACGGACGCTAAAAGACCTTGGATGGTCCAATTTCTATGTCTCGCAATGCGACTTGGAAGAGCTTGAAACGCTCCTCCCCGCCCGCATTGGTGGTGTGCATCGCACGATTGTTGTCGGCTTTCTGGAAACCGGTCAAATCGAATTGCTGTTGGAACCGGGAACATCCACCGCAGAAATCGCGATTGGCGATTGGGTGCTTTATGATCCCAAAACAAAGGTTGTTGCGCGCCGCCTTGAGCGACGATCTGTCCTACAAAGAGGGAGCGAGCATCACACAGGCGAACGCCAGCTGATCGCGGCCAACCTTGATACGCTGTTTATCACCACGTCTTGCAACGCTGACTTTAACGTCGCGCGCCTTGAACGCTACCTCGCGCTGGCCAATGACGCAGAAATCGCGCCGGTGATCCTGTTGACCAAGGCGGACAAAACCGATGACGCGGACTCCTACCTGACAGAGGCGCAAAAGCTTGGCCGCGGGCTAGAGGTTTTGACCCTGAACGCCAAAGACCCTGACACGGTTGAAATCCTGTCCCCTTGGTGTGGGCCGGGGCAAACTGTGGCCTTGGTCGGATCATCAGGCGTTGGCAAAACCACCCTGACAAACGCGCTCACCGGGGAACAAGGGGCCACGCAAGGCATCCGCGAAGACGACGCGCGCGGGCGCCACACCACAACAGGGCGCAGCCTGCACCGCCTGCCAACAGGCGGCTGGCTGATCGACACGCCGGGTATGCGCGGGCTGGGCGTGGCGGATGTCTCTTACGGGATCGACGCGACCTTTGCGGAAATCAGCGAATTGATCGAAAACTGCAAATTCCGCGACTGCAAACATGAGGCAGAGCCGGGCTGCGCCGTTCTGGCCGGGGTTGAGCGCGGCGACGTTGATCCTGAGCGTTTGAAACGCTATCGCAAGCTGAAACGCGAAGACGAAATCGCCACAGAAACCGTGGCCGAAGCGCACGCGCGCCAGCGCAAATTCGGCAAAAAGGTCAAAGCGGCGATGGCCAAAAAGGGACGCTAAAGAACGGCTGTTTCCACGCAGCCCCCAGTGCCACCAATCCCGCCGTCCAACGCAACTTGCGTCGCTTACTCAAAACTGGCGCTGGCCGCCGCCGCAAGCAATTCGTCCTTTAGCTCAGCAGATCCACCGGGCACGGTATGCAGCGAAAATAACTGCATGAAACCCTGCGGCGTTGTCGTTGCTGCGAAAATCGCCTCGGTCAGACCCATGTTTTTGAAATCTGCCAAGCCGACCTCTGTTTCCAGCACCCACGCGTTTCGATCACCGATTGCGACGTATTGCGAATTTGTTGTGTCGGCACAAACGTAAGGACCACAAAGTCCCTCCAGAAATTCCTTGGTCGTGAACTCCACCTGCTCCGCCTCGCCAAGCGCGGCTGGATTAACCTCAATCATCGTCAGGACTTGGATCAGCGTCAACACATCATCGGTTTGGGAAAACGCAAGAACAGTCGACTGTCCAGGTTCAAAGTTTGGCTGCACTTGCCAGTCAAGGTCCCCGCCCAATTGCGCAACCATACCAATGTTGGGATCGTTCAGGTCCGTGGGATCCTGCGCCAGCGCCATGCTTGGCAGCAACATAGCTGCAAGTGCGATTTTGACCGGCTTGGTGAGGGCGAAAAACATGACATGGCCTTTGATGATTGGTTTATCGACTTTCGGGTAACCAGTTCAGTGGCAAAGGGCAAGTTGACGTCGGCGCACATTCGCCGCAGGGGGCGTTGCGCCAGAACAACCACCCTGACCCATCTCAGATATCCTGTAGGCATTGCCCCATCAATCAGGCTACTAATGCCGCACAAGCAGGAGACAGCATGGCATATCGCGGCGCAGGTGGAACGAATGGCGGGATCGGGAGCTTTATCCTCGGCCTCGTGATGATGGTGATCGGTGGCTATTTGCTGCTGCGCGGGATTTCGGTGCGCCCCAACTTTGGCATGGGATCACGGATGTTTGGCATCGGCGGCTTTCCCGTGACGACGGGTATGGTCCTCATCCCCTTTGCCTTTGGGGTTGGGATGATCTTTTTCAACGGTCGTTCTATCGCGGGTTGGTTTTTGGCCATCGCGTCGATTTTGGCCCTTGTCGCAGGGGTGATTGCCAGCATCCAGTTCAGCATGGTTGGGATCAGCGCCTTTGACCTGATCGTCATCTTTGTGCTGCTGTTTGGCGGGATCGGCTTGTTCTTGCGCTCGCTGGCAACGCACCGCAGCTTGTTCTAACCGCGCGCCCAGTCCAATTGATCCAGCGTTTCAACCGCGCAAGGACGCACAGCGCGCAGCCGGGGCAGTGCATCCTCGATCAACTCCCCCTGCGCAACCATTAGGCGCAACGCCGCCATGCCAGAGCGTCCGCAACCGCCATAACAATGGATCAGGATTTTCCCACCCTTGGACAACAGGGCCAGCGCTTCGCCTTCCACCGCTGGCCATGCTTTCGCGGTCGCGCCATCCGGTGCGCCGAAATCCGCGATGGGCAGGTGCCGCCAAGCAATGCCCAGCGCCTCCAGATCATCGGCCAAACCGCGCGCGCCAACGCGGTCAAGCTCTTCGAGCGTGGTCATGGTCAGCACCATATCGGCCCCCCATGCGGCAATCGCCGCAAGGTCGTGCTGATAACTGCCCCGCCCCGGCGCAGGTGACAGGGCAATCTGACCAGCGCCCACACAAAGATCGTAAACTGCGAAATCAGGCAATCCCATGCTCCACCAATTGTCCGGGATGTTTGTCTGCCCAATCTTGCAAGAAATCTTTCACCTCTGCCACCCCTGCAAACTTGATCGCTTTCTTGGGGATCGCGACCCCCGCGTCCAAAGCCCGCTCCAAACAGGCGACATAATCACGCCCTGCGCGGTCGGGATTGTTTTCCGAACCATGAATGATCGTCGACAAAAGCGTACCACCATAGCCGTTGATATGCCCAAGGTTGGGACGAAGCGACAGAAAATATCCCAACATGTCAGGTTGCCCCTGCCATCCGGCAATTTGCACAGGCGTGACACCCCAATGGTCAGGGCGATCCCAAGGCATGCCCAGCTTGATCAAGGCTTGTAGATGCGCCTTCTTTTCCGGGGCACCTGCCAATTCCCGCACAAGGTCTAGGTAAATTGGCACCAACTTATCTGGGTTGATATAGGTTCTTTCCGGCACCGACCCCGTGGCGGCCTGTGCCAGCAGATCTTCTTCCGCGCTCAGGCTCACTGGGGTCATCATCGCCGCCAGCGGTTGATTACCATACACCTTTGCCGCCGCGTATGCGCTGACCCCTTTGCCGACACGGGCCGGATCAGCCCCTGCATCCAACAGGGCCTGACACACAGGCTCACTGTTCATCCTTAGGGCCGCGTGATGCAGCGCGGTCCAACCATCATCCCCCTCGTTTGGATCGGCCCCCGCCGCGAGGAGCATTTGCACCATCTCAAGACTATCAAAATCCATCGCCCGTTTCAGGGCATTGGTGCCATTGGGGTTGGCCCCAGCCGCCAACAACATGCGTACACCGTCCGGCGACCCAATCTCACAAGCATGATAAAGCGACTCACCATCATCGGGATCAGCCCCCTGATCCAACAACCATTGCGCCAACGGCAAATTCCCAGCATGACCAATCGCCCCATAAAGGGCGGATTGCGGTTGGTCCACATCACCCGGCGCAGGGACACGATCATTGACAGATGCACCAGCGTCAATCAGCGCCTTTGCAATTGAAAACATCTGCGGTTCGCGGTCCGGAAAAACTTGAAACGCTTTGGAAAACGTCAAATGCAACAACGGCCGCCGCCCGCCAAACTCTTGCGCGGCCAAGGACGGGTCCGCCGCCAGCTGTTCCAAAACCCGCGGTTCATAAAGCGCGCATTGCAAACCAAAGGCCCCATCGGTGACCTGCGGATCATCCCACACAAGATCACGAATGACCTGCGCTTGACCTTGCCAAAGCGCGATTTTCAAACGCTGCTGCCGCTGCGCGCGATCCATGCCAAGACTTTCAACCGCCGCCTTCATCAACGGCCAACTGTTGAACTGGTTCTCACGGGCAATGATATGCAAAAAATCGGCGCGCTTTAGCGCACCTTGCACGCCGCTGGCTTGGACACGCTCAATCGCAGGCTTGTCGCCCGCTTCAAACGCCTTTTGCAATGCGCGCGCATCGCGACGGAAATTCTTTAGGGGGTCTGTCATGGCTTCCTCACGTAACAGATGCCCAAGGGTTCGCTGTTCGGGCCAATGAGAAAGACCAAAGGTCTTTGATAATCGTCCAAGGCAGGTGCCGATCTCAGCTTTCCGCGAACCAGGATGCCCCCTGCAAGGGGCTGCGGGAACGGTACGTTCTGGCTTTGCTTTCTGCAAGAGCTTGTTATTGTCCCCCAATGGGAGAAACAGACAATACAGATCTAGCGGAAAACCGGACAAAATGGGCCGAGGATCGCACGATCATGGCCAATGAACGCACGTTCAGCTCTTGGATGGGGACGGGGTTGGGTGCGATTGGGGTTTCAATCGGATTTCAGGCCGTTTTCAAAGAATTCGAGCCAACTTGGCTGGCCAAAAGCACGGCAACCCTTTTTCTGATCATTGCCTTGATGATCTTCTGGTCCGCACAACGCAACGCGTGCAAGACATTTGACCGCCTCAAAGAACGCGACGTCGAAGCCACACAATCACGCAGCTACGTCATTCTCGCCGCCGTCATGAGCATCGCAGCAATTGGCACGGGCATCGTCCTTTGGTTCCTCTGACGACAGTGGACCTTAGGCTATCAACGCACTAGTCTGGTTCAGATAAACGCCTGAAAGTGCCCATGTCCGACCAACCCACCTATCAAGTCCTCGCCCGCAAATACCGCCCCGAGACCTTTGCCGATCTTGTCGGCCAAGACGCGATGGTGCGCACGCTCAAGAACGCCTTCGCGGCGGATCGCATTGCGTCCGGCTTTATGATGACGGGGATTCGCGGGACGGGCAAAACCACCACAGCGCGTATCATCGCCAAGGGGATGAACTGCATCGGGCCAGATGGCAACGGCACCCCCACGACGGACCCTTGCGGAGTTTGCGAACATTGCGTGGGTATCATGGAAGGGCGCCATGTCGATGTAATGGAAATGGATGCCGCCTCCAACACAGGTGTCGCCAACATCCGCGAAATCATCGACTCGGTGCATTACCGCGCCGCCTCAGCGCGCTACAAGATCTACATCATCGACGAAGTCCACATGCTGTCCACGGGTGCCTTTAACGCGCTCCTCAAAACGCTCGAAGAACCGCCCGCGCATGTGAAGTTTATCTTTGCCACAACAGAAATCCGCAAAGTGCCAGTGACGGTTCTGTCTCGCTGCCAACGCTTTGACCTGCGCCGCATCGAACCTGAAGTGATGATCGCCCTTTTGCGCAAAATCGCTACCGCCGAAAACGCGGAAATCGCAGATGATGCACTGGCACTGATAACCCGCGCGGCAGAAGGCTCCGCGCGGGACGCCACATCGCTGCTGGATCAGGCGATCAGCCACGGTGCGGGCGAAACCAGCGCCGATCAAGTGCGCGCCATGCTGGGGCTGGCAGACCGGGGCCGCGTGCTGGACCTGTTTGATATGATCCTCAAAGGGGATGCTGCCGGGGCGCTGACGGAATTGTCCGGCCAATACGCCGACGGGGCCGACCCGCTGGCCGTTCTGCGCGATCTGGCCGAAGTCAGTCATTGGGTCAGCGTGATCAAGATCACACCAGACGCCGCCGAAGACCCGACCATCAGCCCTGATGAACGCACCCGCGGGCAGGCGATGGCAGCGGCCTTGCCAATGCGCGTGCTTACGCGGATGTGGCAAATGCTGCTCAAATCGCTGGAAGAAGTCAGCCTGGCCCCCAACGCGATGATGGCCGCCGAAATGGCCGTCATCCGCATGACCCATGTGGCCGATCTGCCCCCGCCTGACGATCTGGTGCGCAAACTGCAAGACGCCACACCGCCGCCCTCCAGCAGCAGCAGTCCGCAAACTCAAACACCCCCACCCACAGGCGCGCCAACCGCGCACCATGCGCCCCGCAGCAACGGCACATCCCCGCAAGCGGCGCTCGCCGTGGCGACGGATGCACTTGCGCATTATGCCACGTTCAAAGACGTGGTGGACCTGATCCGCCGCCACCGCGACGTAAAACTGCTGGTGGAGGTGGAAACAAGCCTGCGTCTGATCAGCTATCAACCCGGCCGGATCGAGGTCACGCCAACCCCCGACGCCAGCCGCGATCTCATCGGCAAACTCGGCTCCCGACTGCAAGCTTGGACCGGCAACCGCTGGGCCATCACCGTCAGCGACGGCGGCACAGCACCCACAATCGCAGAAACCCGCGACGCAGCCGAAACCGCCCTAAGGGAAAGCGTCAGCCAACACCCGTTGGTCCAAGCCGTGCTGGACACCTTCCCCAAGGCAACGATCCACAAAATCGAAACCGAAGCGGACAAAGAACAAGACGCCCTCGTCGATGCCCTGCCCGAGGTGAACGACGAATGGGACCCTTTCGACGAAGATTAAATACCTTGTCCCAACGGGGGCACAAACCTATAGCCTGATCCAAACAGGAGGAGAGTTAAAATGCTCAAAGGACTTGGCGGCCTTGGCGATATGGCCAAGATGATGAAACAAGCACAAGAGATGCAGGGCAAAATGGCCCAAATGCAAGATGACCTGGACGGCATCACCGTCACCGGCGAAAGCGGCGCAGGTCTGGTCAAAGCGACAGCAACCGCAAAAGGTGAGCTGAAAGCCCTCGACATTGATCCCTCCATCTTCAACGGCGACGACAAAGAAGTCGTGGAGGATCTGATCCTCGCAGCGATCAAAGACGCGCAATCAAAGGCGCAAGAGCGCAGCCAAGACGAAATGAAAAAAATGGCCGAAGCCATGGGCCTGCCCCCTGGCATGAACCTCCCATTCTAAAGGCCAACGCCCTGCTTCTTTGGTTTCAAAATACGCGCGCCGCAGGCACAGAGTTTTTCCAAAAACTCTGTTCAAAACGTTTTCTCAAAAGTTTTGAACCCGATGTCTGACGGGCGAGACGATCTGGAAGCCTTGATCGGGTTGATGGCAAAACTGCCCGGCCTTGGCCCGCGCTCTGCGCGCCGGGCGGTGTTGCATCTGATCAAAAAACGCAACCTGCAACTGATCCCGCTGGGTGAAACCATGCTCAAGGTGGGCACCACCGCGCGCGAATGTCTCAACTGCAACAACATCTCAACCGACGATATCTGCGACATCTGCCGCAGCGAAAAGCGGGCCATCGGTCAGATTTGCATCGTCGAAGACGTCGCAGACCTTTGGGCGATGGAACGCGCGCAGGTGTTCAAAGGGCGATATCACGTGCTTGGCGGCACCCTCAGCGCCTTGGATGCCATCGGCCCCGAAGACCTGAGCATCCCCAAACTGATGGACCGGGTCAAAACCGAAAACGTCACCGAAGTGATCCTCGCCCTTGGTGCAACAATCGACGGACAGACAACAGCCCATTACATCGCCGATCAATTGCCAGGCATCAGCGTGACGTCCCTCGCCCAAGGAGTCCCCGTGGGGGGAGAGCTGGATTATCTGGACGATGGCACCATCACCGCCGCCCTCAACGCCCGCAAAGCCTTGTGAACCCCACAGAATTCGCACTCGATTACGTCCAATCAAACGCTGTCTGCACGGCCTCAACACGGCATTTCACACTTTGTAAACCATGACGAGCGCGCGCCGCGTTAATCGTCCAAAATGGCGCGAAACGGTGTACCGATTGTGTACAGGCTGTGCCCGGGTTGTGGCGCGCTAAATCCCAACAAACATTGGCGTTAATCACGCTTTTTGGGTGCCGCGGCTATAGGAACGCAAAACTGTTGTGCCACCCACAAAAAACCCCGTCCAAGCATCGCTGAAACGGGGCCAATGTCGCGACCATATGGATCGGTGTTAAGTGTCCGATTCGTCTTCTCCGCCGCCTTCTGGCAGGTCGAAAAAGCTGTCGGCATCCGACACATCACGTTCCGCTTCAACGCCGTCTGCGTCTCCATCTTCGCCGCGCGGGTCCGCAAGGCTAAAGGTTTCAAGACCGGCAATCGCGCTTGGGATCTTTGGCTCCGCCGGTGCGCCAAGGGATTGTTCTGTGGACACCAACTTGCGGCGTTCATCATCGGTCATCACTGACCCTTCTTTCGCCTTTTTGGCGTTGGCCTTTTGCACGGCTGTGTCCAGCTCAATCTGCTTACACAGACCCAAAGCAACCGGGTCAATCGGTTCTAGGTTGTTGATGTTCCAATGGGTCCGCTCACGGATCGCTTGGATGGTTGGTTTGGTCGTTCCCACCAGCTTTGAAATCTGACCATCAGACAATTCAGGGTGAAACTTCACTAACCAATAAATCGACGCAGGGCGATCCTGCCGCTTGGACAATGGCGTATAGCGCGGACCACGGCGCTTCTCCTCACCTTGGGCGGCAGCGTTGAATTTCAGCTTTAGCTTATGCTGCGGGCTGGCTTCGGCTTTGTCGATTTCTTCTTGCGTCAGTTGATTGTTGGCAATCGGGTCAAACCCTTTGACACCGGCGGCCACATCACCATCGGCAATGCCTTGAACTTCAAGCTCATGAAAACCACAGAAATCCGCGATCTGCTTGAACGTCAATGTGGTGTTGTCACACAGCCAAACGGCCGTGGCTTTTGCCATAATGGGTGTATCGGACATCTGTCTTCTCCTTATCAAACGACATGCCTCTCCCGCGCCCTTAAATTGGGCTGACCGCTTCGGGCCGGGTTCGCATTGTCGGGGAACTTGATCCGTATATAGTCGCGCCAATCTGATTAGGAAAGATCGAAAATGCTGCGCCTGTTTCTTGCCCTTTTCCTTGCCACCCCCGCCCTCGCACAGGATGTCGCGGGGGAATTTGATTATTACGTCCTGTCGCTGTCATGGTCGCCAACTTGGTGCAGTATCGAAGGGGATGCACGCAATTCGCCGCAATGCGATGAGGCAGAAGATTTCGGCTGGATTTTGCACGGGCTTTGGCCACAATACGAAGACGGCTGGCCCGCAAACTGCCGCACGAACGAACGCGCCCCGTCACGGCGTCAAACCGGCGACATGGCTGATATCATGGGAACATCTGGCCTCGCATGGCATCAATGGAACAAACACGGGGTCTGTTCCGGCCTTGCCTCTGAGGACTATTACGACCTGTCGCGACAAGCCTATGAAAAGGTCACACGCCCTGCAGTGCTGCGCCAGCTGGACCGTTCCGTCACCTTGCCCGCCAGCTTGATCGAAGAGGCGTTCTTGCAATCCAATGATGACCTCAGCGCTGACCAGATCACAATCACCTGCAAACAAGGCTATATCCAAGAGGCGCGCATCTGCCTGACCCGCGATTTAGAATACCGCGATTGCGGAAATGATGTGCGCCGTGATTGTTCGATGAACGACGCACAATTTGATCCCATCAGGTAAGGGCAGCCCTTTGATAAATATGCCCTAACGTCAATATTGAATGGTCGTGCTGCAGCCTTAACTATGCTATCATCTAAAGGTTGGGATTCGTTATCGTCTCAGCCTTGTGAATGTGACTTTTGTTAAATGGTGACACCCGGAAACGGGTTGGTAGGGGTAAATTCGTTGAGCGACGAACGTGATGAATTTGGGGATCAACCGGTTCCCTATTCTCGGCGATTGCGGGACAAAATCCGCAAGGTGCTGGAACAGGAACAACCAATTTCAACGGCCAAAACGCGCGGTGATCGCGCCGCCTATAGCCGTCGAAAATCAATTCCTGCAAAGATCGAAGAAAAGCCCGTTCGGGAAGTTTTGGATCATCGCCGCCTACCGGGGGATTGATCAGTTTATGCTGGTGCCGAGCGTTAAGCCCAGCAAAACCTCTTGTGCCGACATCGCCCGCTTGCCCGCGCGCTGCGCCCGCGTGATCACGACAGATCCGGTACCGCAGGCGATCTCAAACCCACCCAAAACCTGCCCGGCAGACCCAGCCCCCGTGCTAGGACGACAGCCCAAAAGCTTGACCCTTTCGCCCGCGATTTCGCACCACGCACCGGGAAACGGGGACAGACCGCGGATCAGGCGATCCACTTCTGTCGCGGGCTTTAACCAATCTACGCGGGCTTCATCCTTGCTGATCTTTTCGGCGTAAGTGACGCCGTCATTCGGCTGACCCTTTGGTGTCAGATCAGACAATTGATCCAACGCCTGCACAATCAAACGCGCGCCCATGACCGACAGGCGATCATGCAACGCTCCGGTGGTTTCCGCAGCACCGATATCCGTCGCCTCGTGCAGCAAAACCGGGCCTGTGTCCAACCCCGCTTCCATCTGCATGATGCACACACCGGTTTGGGCATCCCCCGCCATGATCGCGCGATGGATCGGCGCCGCACCGCGCCAACGCGGCAACAAGGACGCATGAATGTTCAAACACCCATGCTTTGGTGCGTCCAAAATGGCTTGCGGCAGGATCAAACCATAGGCGACAACAACCGCCACATCGGCATTCAGATCGGCGAAATCGTTTAGCGCTTCCTCATGGCGCAGGCTCACAGGATGGCGCACCTCCAACCCCAATTCTAACGCGCGGGCATGCACCGACGTTGGGCGATCCTTCTTACCGCGGCCCGCCGGGCGGGGCGGTTGGGAATAAACGGCGACGATGTCATGTCCTGCGTCCTTTAACGCATCCAAAACAGGTACTGAAAAATCAGGCGTACCCATAAAGATAACGCGCATCAGGGTTTTCCCTTTGATAGTTTTTCCGCCTTTTTCAAAAGCATGCTGCGTTTGGTACGTGACAAATGGTCAAAATACATCTTCCCGTTCAAATGATCGATCTGATGCTGTACCGACGTCGCCCAAAGGCCAACAAACTCATGGCGATCCCAAACACCGTCTTGGTTCAAAAACCGCACCGTCACCGCGCGGGGCCGTTTGATTGTCGCGCTCACACCCGGCAGGTTGGGCGAGGCTTCGTTGTGATCGCGCATCTCAACACTAGCATGCAAAATCTCGGGATTGGACAGCCGGATAACTTGCCCACGTTTCGTGCTCGCATCCACCACAGCAAGGCGCAGCGGCACACCCAATTGCACGGCCGCCAATCCGTAACCGGGCATCGCCTCCATCACCGCGATCATATCGTCCCAAATGGTGCGAATGTCGTCGGTAATCTCTGCAACCGGATCAGCAGGCTTGCGCAACACAGACGCAGGCCAAGGAACGATAGTGCGCACAGCCATTAATCCCGCGCCAATTCACGCTTTAGCTTTTGCATCTTGCGCGTGATCATCTGCCGTTTTAGTGGCTTTAGATAGTCGATGAACAATTTACCATCGAGGTGATCAATTTCATGCTGCACGCAGGTCGCCCAAAGCTCCTCAAACCGCTCTGACTGGCGATGTCCATCAAGGTCGGTCCACTCGGCCTTGACCGCGGCGGGGCGGTCCACATCAGCGTATTGATCCGGGATCGACAGGCAGCCTTCCTCATAGGTAAACATCTCTTCGGACGTCCATGTCACCTTGGGATTGATCAACACCATTGGTCGCGGCTTTTCATCCTCAGACTTGATGCAATCCATCACGAAAATGCGCTTCATCACACCAATTTGCGGACCAGCAAGGCCGATTCCCGGCGCGTCGTACATGGTTTCAAGCATATCAACGCCAAGCTGGCGCAGATCATCGTCGAAATCTGTAACAGGTTCCGCGACTTTCTTGAGCCGAGGGTCGGGATGAATAAGGATTTTTCTAACAGTCATAAGGGTGATTTAGTGCCCAGCCAGCAAAAGCGCAACTGGCAGTAAATATACCCAAGGCGCGACTTAGGCGCGGCGGCAAAAACGCATGAATAACGCTTGCCTTTGCGGCCACGTTCCATAGCTTGGGCAGAACAAAACGAAAGGCAGCCTATGACATTCGATACCGCCCCCGACCGCCGCGGCACCCATTGCGTGAAATGGGACATGATGGAAAAGCTGTATGGTGTGTCCGCCGATGACGGTATCGCGATGTGGGTTGCCGACATGGAATTTCCACCGCCGCAATGCGTTCAAGACGCGGTTCAGGCGATGGTCGATCACGGCGTCTACGGTTATTTCGGGGATGACAGCAAATACCGCGCCGCAATCCAATGGTGGATGGCCGAACGGCACAGATGGCGGATTGAACCTGACTGGATTTTCACCACCCATGGCCTCGTGAACGGCACATCAATGTGCATCGATGCCTTTACCAAAGAAGGCGACGGCGTGGTTCTGTTCACACCGGTCTATCACGCCTTTGCCAAGGTCATTAACGCATCAAACCGCAAGGTCGTGGAATGCCAATTGGCCAACACCGATGGCCGTTACGAGTTTGATTTCAACGCTTATGACGCGCAGATGACGGGCAACGAACGCATGGTCATACTGTGTTCGCCCCACAACCCCGGTGGGCGGGTCTGGAGCAAAGCCGAATTGCAAGCCGTCGCGGCCTTTGCCAAGCGGCATGATCTTATTTTGGTCTCAGACGAAATTCATCATGACCTGACAATGCCCGGTCACACCCATATCCCGATGAGCCATATCGCAGGCATAACCGAACGGCTCGTAATGATGACGGCCACGACCAAGACCTTCAACATCGCCGGCAGCCATTCTGGCAATGTGATCATCGAAGATCCCGATCTGCGGGCACGTTTTGGCGCGCGCATGATGGCCTTGGGCATGTCGCCCAACAGCTTTGGTCTGTTCATGGCCACAGCCGCCTATTCGCCCGATGGGGCCGCTTGGGTAGATGATTTGAAAACCTACCTCGATGGCAATCGACGCATTTTTGACGAAGGGGTCAACGCCATCCCCGGACTTGCCTCGATGCCGCTTGAGGCGACGTATCTGGCTTGGGTCGATTTTGACGGCACGGGGATGAGCCGGGATGAATTCACCACACGGGTGCAATCAAACGCAAAGATCGCGGTGAATCACGGGCCAACCTTTGGCACAGGCGGTGACAGCTTTCTGCGGTTCAACTTTGCTGCACCTCGCGCGCAAATCGTAGAGGCAGTGGAACGTCTGCAAGCCGCCTTTAGCGATTTGCAATAGACGCTAGTCCACGCTTAACAATCCGGCAGGAGCATCCCGTTCGCGCACAAAATCCGCAGCGGGCTGCGTTTTGACAGGGTGCAACCACTTAAAATCAAAAAGCAGCTCATCGCCTTCCACACGAGAATTCACAATCAGGCATTGATACAAGTGTCGCGCACCGTCATAAATCTCAACGCGACCGCGCAGTTTCGCACCATCTTGATGATTCATAGCCATCCCGTCCGACCACAGCCGATTAATGCGATAAACACGACCGCCGTCATGCACGCACAAACGATTTCCTCGCGCGATAGATGTCTTGCGGGCTGTTTCCAGACCTTCTCGAATATGTTCAGGTAAAACGTCAATCATCATTAATGCTCCCCAGCTGCCGCTAAAGATGGCATGCAAGGGATTAAGATCAAGTGACCAATTCCGCCGCAATGCAGCGCAAATACGGGTGAACCTTAAGTCTTTTCACGCAGTTTGGGTCGCAAAACATGGGGCTTGGCCGCATCATAAAGGGCCGAATCCGGAAAGCCGTGACTGTCCGCCAAGGCCGGCCCCACCATGATCAGCGCGGTACGCGTAATCTTTGCATCGCGCACTTTCGCACGCACGTCCGATAGGGTGCCACGGATCAACATCTGATCCGGCCAACTGACACGATAGGCAACAACACAAGGGCAATCGGCACCATAGTGGGGGATCAGCTGACGCTCGATCTCGCGCAGGGCCCGCACCCCCAGATGGATCGCCAAGGTTGCACCGGTGCGGGCAAAATTCTCCAGCGTCTCGCCCTTAGGCATACCTGTCGACTTCATCGACATGCGCGTCAGAATGATCGATTGCGCCACCTCTGGCACGGTAAGCTCGGTGCCCAATGCAGCTGCAGCAGCGGCATAGGCAGGCACACCGGGAATGATCTCATATTCGATACAATCTGCCTTCAGGCGGCGTATTTGTTCCGCAATCGCACCATAAAGCGATGGATCCCCCGAATGCACACGGGCCACATCCTGCCCGTTTTCGTGGGCTTTGCGAATCTCTGCATGGGTTTCATCCAGCGTCATCGGGGCGGTGTCCAACACCCGCGCGTCTTCTGGCGTACATTCCACAACCTCTTGCGGCACCAGTGACCCGGCATAAAGACACACAGGACAGGACCCAATGATGCGCGCCGCCTTCAGCGTAAGTAATTCCGGATCACCCGGGCCGGCACCGATAAAATAAACTGTCATCTCTTCTCCCCTGCTTCATCCGGCCAAATAAACTCTCCCCGGAGAGTCGCTCAGCCAGCAGCCAAATCGCCATCAATCTTGCGCGCATAGCCACGCGGCGTATACATCCGCGGTCCTTCGCCCAGCGCGGCCAGTTTCGAATGCGACGATCCAACCAAAACCACGGTCAGCATATCCACCTCATCCACTTGCAAGTCGACCAACTTGCGATACCGCACATGTTCCTCCGGTCGCCCGAGTGATGAAGCCAGCATCACAGGCGTATCCGCCGGGCGATGTTGCAACAGGATGTCGCGCGCTTCTGCCAGCAATGTCCGACGGCGCATCGACACCGGGTTGTAAAACGCAATGACAAAATCACCCTCTGCCGCTGCCTTGAGACGGCGCGAAATGTCTTCACGCGGGGTCAAAAGGTCAGACAATGAAATCGCGCAAAAATCATGACCCAATGGCGCGCCCGCGCGGGCCGCTGCCCCTTGCAGCGCACTCACACCGGGGGAACACACAACCTCCACCCGCCGTGCGGCGTCGCTGACCCCCATTTGATCAGGTCCACGGTCCATCAGTTCAAAGACGAGGGCCCCCATCGCATAAATACCCGCATCCCCCGAACAGACCAAGGCGACATTCTTACCCAAGGCCGCTTGTTCCAACGCATAGCGGCATCGGTCCTCTTCCCCGCCCAACGGGAAATCGGATCGTTCTTTACCCACGGCCAATGGCCCCAACAGATCAATATATAGGCCATACCCAACCAGCTCTTGTGCTTGCGCGACTAGCTGGGACACCTCAGGCGTGCGCCAGCTCGCCTGACCGGGACCAATCCCAACAA
>CAKZVL010000148.1 GCA_937922155.1 uncultured Paracoccaceae bacterium
GGTGTGCAAAGCCTGGCGGAATCTGTTGCGAACGCGAAGTCGCTTGGGGATGCCAAAGCACGGTCGGCAGACCTGTTGATCGCGGCCAAAGAAACAGGTCAACTCGCCAACAGCTTACTAACATTGGAGAAAGCGCGCGACGCGACGCTGAACGGTGCCGCCACGACATTTGATCCCATCGCAATTGTTGCCGGTCTGACAGCCTGGGCTGACCAAACCGCCAAAGACCGCAATGTCACCTTCACAGCCCACCTTCCAGACGTCGCCGTTCGACTTCACGGCGATCCGGTCATGTTTGAACAAGCGGTTCTGAATCTCATCAACAATGCATTGATCCACGGTGGAGAGACGTTGAGCAAAGTCAAACTCGTGATGGAGCAGTCAGAGCGCGCGCTAAAAGTCACCGTCACGGATGATGGCAAGGGTATTGCGCCGAAAAACTTCGATCGTGCGTTGGGGCGTTTCAGTCAAATTGGCCCAAGCGCGGGATCAGGCCTTGGGCTGCCAATTGCCAAGACCGTCGTTGAGAGTTTTCAAGGGACTATCGCACTTAAAAATACGCCAAATGGTTTTGCAGTGTCGCTAGAGTTTCCGAACTTCAGCACGTCGAAAACGCGCCGATGACAGTCTATGGCACTTAGGGGAGGGCAAAAGTCACTATAACCTACCCGCTACATCGCCAAGAAAACGAACAACAGAAACAAAAGGGGTCGATGGCGGAGACGAAGGGATTCGAACCCTCGAGACGGTTCCCCGCCTACACACTTTCCAGGCGTGCGCCTTCGACCACTCGGCCACGTCTCCGCTGGCGGGTTTAGACAAAGCGCAATATGCTTGCAAGCAGTTATCGAGACCTGCGCTATTGCGGGGCGCGATCTGGGAACAAATTGTAAAACGTGACGTCTTCGGCAAAATATTGATAGCTATCTGCGTTGATCACGGCGCGGGTGGCGCTGCGCCCTGCCATGCCCGAACAGACGCTGCGGGTGTAACATTCATCCTCTGTCCCTGCGACCGCCAAAAAGTGGCTGATCTCATGGATGATGGTGCCTGCGCGGGTGCCGTTGTTGCTGTCTTCCTGTGATGGGTCGAGGTCGGACATTTTTGGTAGGGTAAAATAATGCGGACAGATGTGAATAATGTAGGGCTTGTCGTCGTAGACAAAGGCATAGGTTTCACGCTCGCAGGCGCCAAATCCAACCCGTTCGCAGCGCGGGGTCACAGCACCAGTACGAATACCGCGCACGATGGATTTGAAATTGGCCCTGACCTCTTCGCCGTGGGCGGGTGAGAACTTTCCAAACCAGCGCGAATAGGTCGGCCCGTCGCGCACGGAGGCCGCCGCGACGACCGCTAACGCCTTGGCATCTGCAATTGCGGTGCGCAGGGCAATGGACTCAGATTTCGTGCAACCGACATAATTGGCCTGCGCTGAGGCGCTAGAGGCAAACAGCGACAGTGCGATGACCGCAAGCCCCCTCATGCAAAAAGGACCTGCACACGACGGTTCTGGCGCCCCTTCTTTTCCAGCTTGCCCAGTTTTATTGGGCCAATCTCATCCGTGTTTATCACATGCGTTCCACCACAGGGTTGCAGGTCTGCAGTGTTTTCGCCCTCTCCGATACGGACCAATCGTACCCTTCCGGCCCCTTTGGGCGGCGCGACAGACATGGTTTTCACAAGGTCTGGCTGCGCAGCAAGGTCCCCTTCGGTGATCCATTCCGAACTGACGGGAAAGTTGCAGGCGATCAGCTTGTTCAACGTCTCTTCCACTTCGCTTTTATCCTCAAGCGGTGAGTCCATATCGAAATCAAGGCGACCACGATCCGTCCCAATCGCACCACCCGTGACAGGCCGATCAATCACAACCGACAACAGATGCAAGGTTGTGTGCATGCGCATCAGGCGGTGGCGGCGATCCCAATGGATGTTTTGTGTGATTTGTGTCCCCAAGGGCGGCAGACCTGCGGGTTCGGCGGGGACGAGGACGACGGTTTCGCCGGGCCCTTTGACGGCTGTGGCGATTTCCATCTCGCCAGCGTCCCATTTGATCGTGCCGCTGTCACCGGGCTGGCCGCCGGACGTGGGATAAAAAACACTGGCATCTACCAGTATCCCGCCTTCGCCGGTGTGGGCGATTACGCTGGATAGTGCGGTGCGCAAATAGGCGTCATCCCGAAACAACAGCTTTGTCATGCCTCACCTTCGCTTGTTCGCATCCAAACATCCGTTTGCGGGAACGGGATTTCAATCCCCTCCGCTTCAAATCGTTTTGCGATTTCTATGTTCATCTGTGACTTGACCAACAAGACCTCATTCACATCGCGCAGAATGGCGCGAATTTCGAAGTCGAGAGAGCTCGCCCCAAAGGTTTGAAACAGCACGCTGGGTGGCGGATATGGCAAAACGCCGGGATGCGCGTAGGCGATTTCAAGCAGGATTTCCATCACCCTGTTCACATCACTGCCGTAAGCCACCCCAACGGGCACGACAACGCGGCCAATCGAATTGCCACGCGTCCAATTTGTGACAGCACCGCTGATCAAATCAGCATTGGGGATGATGACATCTGTCCGATCAAAGGTTTCGATGCGGGTGGAGCGGACAGAGATATCTTTGACGATCCCTGTCTGGCCGTTCACCTCGATCCAGTCGCCGCCACTGACGGGGCGTTCAATCAAGAGAATGATCCCAGACACAAAGTTGGAAACGATAGTCTGCAATCCAAAGCCGATCCCGACGGATAAGGCACCAGCGACGAGTGCAATGTTGGACAGATCGACCCCAGCGGAATTGATGGCGGCCAATGCGGCCAACATGATACCGACATAGCCGACGCCTGCGACAACTGCGTCTTGCCCCCCTTGGTCTAGTTTGGTGCGCGGCAGCACACTTTGTCTCAGGCCACCTTGGATCAATCGGGTCAGAACGTAGCCAATAATAAAGACCATAACAAACAGAAGGAAATCAGTTGGCGACAAACTTGACTCGCCAATGGTGAACCCTTGCTGGAAACGGGCCCAGACTTCTTCAAGATCGGACGTTCGCGCGCCCCAGACCAAAGCCAACACAGGGAGGCTCAACAAAAACAGTCCAAAGCCGATCAGGACAGGTGCAAGCGCACCCGTTTCATTTTCCGGGTCGGTCCAAATGAGCCAGATATCGTGAACCAAACGCTGCAGCAAAATCACCATCCCAAGGATGCCCAACGTTAGTACCGCTGGTTCAAACAAGCGATCAGAGGCGGATGAATATCCAAAGGCTGCAAGGATTGGTGCGGCAATAGAAATGACCATCGTGGCAGATCCGATCAGGCCGCGAAGACGACCAGCAGACGTTCCATCAAGAGTTTCGTCCGGCATCTGACGGATACGTCGGCCAAATTGGAACAACACAATCGACAGCAAGATCTGGACCGGAAAAATTGCCGCCGCCGTGATGGACGCTGAGACATCGGTCACGTCCATCAATCGATCAATAACGTGCAGCAAGGCCAGCCCCCACCCCAAAAAGGCGGTTGAACGTCGCAGGCCTGCATTTGCAGTGACGGGATGTTTCAAAGGTCCAAGTCGGTTTGTAGGAAAGAACCGACGCGCCAGCCAGCGTGCCGTCAGGATAATAAGACCGGCGTAAAGAACGGCACCAACAATGATCGTGCCCCCTGTTCCCAACAGGTCCAACCGTTCCAAGACCTGCGACAAGGCGTAAAGCCCCAAAAGAGGCAATAAGATTTCCGAAAGCGAAAACAGGAACGCGATCACAGACCGCCCGCGTCGATCACTTGTCGCGACACCATCAACAAAGTCTTCTGACCATTGACGTCCACGCCACAAAAGCAACCACGCAAGGCCAAGGATCAGTAACGGCCCTGGCAAACCACGCCAAAATGAACCCTCGCCAATCTGACGTTGCAAACGCAGCGAGACTTCACCCAAGATGGTCCCCGTGGCCGTTTGCGCGCCTTCCACTGCCCCAACCCATAGCGTTGGGTCTAGCAAGGTTTCGCCGCGTTCGGTTAAGGCGGCCGCACTTCGGCTGCGCAATTGCACGTCGATTTCCGTGATCAGACCATCGGCGCGGGCAAAGCTTTCTTCGGCTAAGGTGACAGGTACCTGAAGCGTATTAAGCTGTGCGTTCAATTCTGCGCGGCGTTCGGCAATTTCAGGCGCTTCATCGTCGCCCTCTGCAACGGGGCCCAACGCCTCGATCTGCCCGAGGACGGTTTCAATGCGCCCAGCATTGATCGACCGATCATCGCTAAATGTTTCGCGCCAGTTGAATAATTGTTCCCGAAGCCGTGTCAGAGCAAATAGCGAGGCTTGATCGCCCTTCAGCAGCCGCTCTGCCCGGCTCGCGACACTGTTCCAATCTGCGACTTCTACTTCTGCGGCGACTGGTTGAGAATCCGTGATTAGCTCTGATTCCGCGATCTCTTGTGCCATGCTGATGGTTGCTAGCAGGCAAAGGACGAAAGCGGCGGCTAGAAAGCGCAAATCAGGTGCTTTCCGTGACATCGGGGATGTCGCGAACGTTTGGTTCCAGCCAAGTGGGAACAGGCAGTTCTTTGCTGCGCAAGAAATCTGGATTGAAGATTTTGGACTGATAGCGCGTTCCGTAGTCACACAGAATAGTCACAATGGTATGACCTGGCCCCAATTCGCAGGCCAATTCCATCGCGCCACCAATGTTGATGCCCGTCGAGCCGCCCATGCATAGCCCTTCATCGCGCAGCAGATCAAAAACGATCGGCAAAGCGACGTGATCAGACACCTTATAGCTGAAATCAGGCGTGAACCCTTCCAGATTGGCCGTGATACGCCCCTGCCCGATCCCTTCGGAAATACTATCGCCCTTGGGTGGGTCCTGATCTGTGAACAGCTTATACAGCCCTGACCCCATCGGATCGGTCAGCGCGACTTTCACACCCTTTGGCTGCAAGACCTGCGCCACACCCGCCAGTGTCCCGCCAGAGCCACAGGCGCAGGTGAACCCATCGACCTTTCCATCGGTCTGTGCCCAAATCTCAGGGCCAGTGGTTTCGATATGGGCCTGACGGTTGGCGACGTTGTCAAACTGATTGGCCCAAATCGCGCCGTTGGGTTCTGTTTTGTTCAGTTCAATCGCCAAACGGGCGGAATATTTGACGTAGTTGTTGGGGTTGGCAAAGGGCACGGCGGGCACTTGTACCAGTTCCGCACCAGCAAGGCGGATCATTTCCTTTTTCTCTTCGGATTGGGTTTCGGGGATCACGATCACGGTCTTGAACCCCATCGACGCCCCGACCAA
The DNA here is from genome assembly GCA_937922155.1 of uncultured Paracoccaceae bacterium. Taxonomy (GTDB): domain Bacteria; phylum Pseudomonadota; class Alphaproteobacteria; order Rhodobacterales; family Rhodobacteraceae; genus Cognatiyoonia. The sequence continues at coordinate 5,287 of CAKZVL010000148.1, forward strand.
CGCTAAACCGATTCCGGTATTGCCTGCCGTCCCCTCGACTATGGTGCCACCGGGCTTGAGATCCCCGCGCGCGACGGCGTCGCGGATCATAAAAAGGGCCGCGCGATCTTTAACCGATTGACCAGGATTCAAAAACTCAGCCTTGCCAAGGATGGTGCACCCCGTCGCCTCTGAGGCGGCACGCAACTTGATCAGGGGGGTATTTCCCACCGCCGATGCGAGATCTGATTTGATATCCATGCCTGATGCTCCCCCTAATTATACCTGTCTAAATCGCGCACCCAGCGAACTCAAGACGTGGCGCGGTAACGATCTTTGTTTCGATCCAACCAAAGCAACATGGCAACCAAGGGGCCTGCATTGATTTCACCTGTGTCGATCATCGCCAAAGCGTCCGTCAGCGGCAATTGGTGAATGCGCAGATCCTCTGCCTCTTCGTCCAAGCCCCCTAGATAGGCGTCGCGATCTGGCAAGGTGCAGGGCGTGCAATAACAGACAAAGAAATCCGTGCTGCTGCCGGGCGATGGATAAATCGAAAACATATGATCAAGACGATCGACAACGATACCTGCCTCTTCCTCTGCCTCGCGACGTGCGGCATCATCCGGGGTTTCGCGCGCGTCGGTCATGCCTGCGATGGGTTCTAGCGTCCACGGGTTGGCATCGCCGCGGCGCAACGGGCCCATCCGGGCCTGTTCGACCAAGAGGATGTGACCGCTGGCCGGATCATAGGGCAGTACAAGCACGGCATCGACGCCTAGAAAAACCTCACGGCGCAATATGTCGCTTCGCCCGCCATCAAACTGGCGATGTTCCACATCCATCGCTTGGATGCGGAAAAATTCGCCGCGAACGGGGCCATGATCAAGGATCGCAGCATCGCCTGCTTTGGCGTCGTAGCGAAGTTGCGCGGGTGCGGCCTTTGCCAATATCGCACGATGACGCGCCCACGCGCGTTTTTCAATCACCGGCCACATACGACGCAATTCGGATTGATCGGGCGCAGGATCGTGGGCAAATAATTCTTCAACGGCGTAGATCATCGGTTGCAGATGGTCTTGTGCCCAGTGTTCCAGTGACCAGTTTTCATCGCCAACGTCGGCCGTGTTTGGTGGCAGAAAGACGTCTGCCTGCACCTCCGCGTCGGATGTACCCACAGTCATCGGGTGTCGCTGATACCCAAACGCACCCTCGAAGTGAGCCAATCGAGCGATCTGTTCCTGCGATAACCCATCGAAAATGCGCCCCTTCGCCATCTGCCCATCGGCTTTGGCAATAAGGGGCACAACATCCCCTGCCAGTCGGGAGACTTGAAACCCTGAAAGACATGCGGGCGTCGGTGGTGCAATTACACCACCGGCAACAGCCGCCATCAGATCTGGATGTTGCAACGTCCCATAAACAAAAAGCCGCATCAGTGAGGATAAATGCGCGAGAAGAATTCAGTGAACAATCCGGCGACAACACCGCCTACCAAAACTGTCGCGATCACCTCAAAGGTAGCGAACTGGATCGCATAGGTCCCGCCGATTTCAAATATATTGATCACAGCTTCAACAGGCCCGTCGTAGGCCCGGCGCATGGATTTGCGGATCATGTCATAGCCAGACATCAGAAACAGTATCCAAAATACTTGGATAGCAACACCCGTTAGTGAAATGCCGACACTTGCGGAAAATCCACCGCCTGTTTTTGGCCCCACAACGACCCAACCGGCCCAGACTCCGGCAAGAAAGCACAACGGAAACCAGAAACCAGGCGATTTCCCCTCTTCGAACAAAGGCACGGTTAGAATGGCAATCAAAAGACCAAGGATCGCGAAACATAGCGCTCCGATAAGGCGGCCGGCTGTCGGCATAGGACTGCTCCCTCTTTCTTACAGGTGCCGCAGCTTCGTTTATCGAGCCCGTGTCACCGTAATCTGCGTTACGTCACATGTTCCGCTATGAAAGGCGCTGGCGCAAGAGGTTAGGTAAAGATCCCACATTTTTCGAAATCGAGCGTCAAATCCTTTGGTGGATATTTCCGACCACTTTTCGTTGAAGGTATCATGCCAGCGGCGCAAGGTTTGACTGTAGCTTTCACCAAATTCGACGGAATGGGCAAAGGTGAGCCCCGCGTTTTCAGCGGCTTGCCGCAATTTCCCGGGGCTTGGCAGCATTCCGCCGGGAAAGATGTATTTCTGAATGAAATCAGGGCGGCTGGCGTAGATATCAAAACGTTTGTCTTCGACCGTGATCACCTGCAACGTGGCATTTGCGCCGGGCTTTAGTCGATTATAGACAGTCTCGAAATAGATCGGCCAATACTTTTGACCCACCGCTTCGAACATCTCGATGCTGGCAATACCATCATAGGTGCCGGTTTCGTCGCGGTAATCCTGCAACTTAAACTCAACCTGATCCGCGAGACCCGCCTTTTCAATGCGATCCACGGCATAGTTAAACTGTTCTTGGCTGATGGTCAGGCAGGTCAGCTTTAATCCGCGTTCTTTGGCGGCATATTCGGCAAACCCACCCCAGCCGCAGCCAATTTCCAACACGTGATCGCCGGGCTGCGCACCCATTTGATCGACCATTGAGGCGTATTTTTGCGTCTGCGCCTTTTCCAAGCTTTCTTGACCCGTTTCAAACAAGGCGCTGGAATAGGTCATCGTGTCGTCCAGCCATAACCCGTAAAAATCATTGCCCAGATCGTAATGGTAGCTGATGTTTTTTTTCGCCTGTCGGCGCGAATTGGATTGCCACCAGAACCGCAACTTTTCATAAAGCTGGACCAAGCCTTGACCGGGAAAGCCGCTATACATGTCCTCTGCATCGTCATGGACCATGTCCATAAATGTTTGCAGATCCGGCGTTTCCCACCAGCCTTCCATATAGGCTTCGCAAAACCCCAGGTCCCCTTCGCGGATTGTACGGGCGAACACATCCGGGTTGTTGATTTTCACTTCCGCGACTTTTCCAGCCTGCGGTCCCTCGGCCCGAAACACCCGTCCATCGGGCAGTATAATATCCAAACGGCCCTTCTTCAGGTCGGAAATTTTGTCCCACACGGCAGCAAAATAGCGCGGTAAATCCGACTGGCCCTTGGTTGAGGTAAGTATCATTCAGTGATCCCGTTATGACCCGCATGCGCGAGCGTTTTCTCTAGCTTAACCTTTCTTAAACGACTGTCACGTCCAAAGAGGTCAATAATACTTGATCCAAAAATGTTTTACGTGCGGTCACAGATGGTTGGCAGGTAATGCTCATTCAAAATCCACGACCCTCATAGGCGGTCAAGGCCCGCTTGCGTCCTTCGTCGGCGGGGACAATCGGATCGGGATAAGGATCACCGGGCGATAGGTTCCAAGACTTGGGAATAGCTGCGAAATAGGACAAAGCGGTTGATGTCGGTTCTTTGCGACCTTCAGCGATCCAAGCTTTGGCATAGATCCGCTTGGGGTCAAACTTATCCAACTGCGTCACTGGATTGAACACCCGAAAATAGGGCGTCGCATCGGGGCCAGACCCAGCCGACCATTGCCAGCCCATTGCGTTGCTGGCTGGGTCCCAATCGATCAGGCATTCTTCAAACCACTTTTGACCGACCTTCCAGTGGGTCAGCATATGTTTGGTCAGATATGACGCTACAATCATACGCCCGCGATTGTGCATGGTGCCAGTCACATACATCTCACGCATGGCCGCATCTATGAATTGAATACCTGTCCGGCCCTGCTGCCATGCCTGCACCTCAGGCGTAATGTCTGTGTTCCACGGGAACGCATCCCAATCAGGTTTCCAATTGCCCGACACAATTTGGGGCGTGTGATAGGCCAGATGATAGGCAAACTCGCGCCACACCAGTTCCTTTAGGAACACCTCCGCATCGCTTGCGCCATTGTGCAAGGCAGCCATACCCGCATGCCAACAGGTCACCGGGCTAATCTCGCCCCATGCCAAATTCTCTGACAATCCCGAGGTCCCTTGGATCGACGGAATATCGCGCCCTTTGACATAAGTTGCGATCCGCTCTTGCACGAATGCGTTCAAACGATCCCGCGCCGCAGCCGCCCCCACAACGCAATGTGCGCGCAACACGTCCGCGCCACGATGCATCGCGCCATCCATATTCCAATTAGTCAGCGTGTCACTTTCTGGCCAGACCTCCGGCGAGGTGATGCTTCCAGGTGCAGGCAATGGTTCAGCTACGTCACGGTCGCGCACGTTTTTCCAAAGCGGTGTGTAAACCTTGTAAAACCCGCCTGTTTTGGTCTCCACCGTCCAAGGTTCGAACAGCAAATGCCCTTTAAAGCTTTGGGCATCGACGCCCTGCTCTTTCAGCGTGGCCTTTAGGGGCATATCGCGTGCAATCGCGTCCGGGTCGTAGCCGCGTGACCAATAGACAGCCCCGGCCCCGGTTTGCGCAATCAATGTCTGCAAAGCGGGCAAGGCATCGCCGCGACGCAGGATCAACCGACTGTCAATCCGCGCCAAATCATCAGACAGTGCCGCCACCGACAATCCGATCCGAAACCGCGGGGCCGCGCCCAAGGCCTCAACCGTTTCATCATGAATAAAGACCGGGATCACCGGGCGACCCGTGGCACAGGCCGCGCTCAACGCTTGATGATCGTCCAGCCGCAAGTCACGGCGAAACCATAAAATAATCGGTGATGTCATGCCCGCCCCAAGGTTGTTACAAGGGAACATAATGCAGGGCGACCCGCTGACCAGACCGCCCTGTTAATAATTGTGAAATCACCTGTCGCAAACGCGCTTACGCGTTCACATCCACAACAACCCGGCCCTTGACCTGACCTTTCAAAATATCACGGCCCAGCTGCGGCAGATCCGACAGAACGGCGGGCTGCACCATCGCCTCTAACTTGTCCATGGGCAGGTCTTTGGCGATCCGCTCCCAAGCGCGCAGGCGATTGTCATAGGGCTGCATCACACTGTCGATGCCGAGCAGATTTACACCACGCAACAAAAACGGAATGACGGTGGCCGGAAGGCCCGCGCCACCAGCCAGACCAACCGCGCTGACAGACGCGCCGTATTTCATTTGTCCCAAAAGACGCGCGAGCATCTCACCACCAACCGCATCAACACAACCGCCCCAAGTTTCAGCCTCAAGCGGACGCTTTGTTGTCTCGTTCAATTCTTC
>CAKZVL010000149.1 GCA_937922155.1 uncultured Paracoccaceae bacterium
CTGTGGTTAACGATCAACAAATAATCTCAAGATAATTTGCTTTAAACGCTGCAGGTATCGACGTGTGCGACGTCACACGACTTTGGTTTTTACGGTATGAACTGACCCAAAATTCCAAAGAAGACCTTGGGGCGGTGTGCGTCGAAGGACTGGTATGAGCCCATACCTACCAAGTTGCTGCGACGTCGCGAACGACTGCTATACGCAGCAAGACTTGCCCTCTTGGATCGGTGGGCAAGGAACAGTTGCGTATGAGCAATACACGCAACAGTCACCCTCAAGCGGTTTCAGCACCGTCTGACAGGACTTGCATTCATAGAACCACTGGCAGGCATCTGTCGGCATGGTTTCCGTCTCGACATGCCCGCATGACGGACAGGTCAGCGAGGATTCCAAGACTACTTTTGTTGCTTCTGTCGCCATAGCGCGTACCCCGTCAATATGAGAAAACCTGCCAAAACCGGCAGTAGAACAGCATCGTTGTATAGAGCGCCGAGTAATCCGGTCAGGCCAAGTGCCGTCAGTACGACCGGCAAGAGCGGTGTGAAGCAGCACAGGATTGCCAAGACGGTGCCGCCGACACCAAAAGCCAGCAATTTGTTTTTCATCGGGTCGATCTCCACAAATCCCACATGAACCGTTGCGCTGAGGCCTCCCAATAAGGCGAGGACAGTGCGATCAAGAATGCAATGCTTGCAAGAGATGCCCAGACAATAGCGGACCGCCTACGCGTCACGCATGGGTTTGGCCGAACCACCCGATACCACGCCCAGATGAGCGCAACGGCAACACCGAACAGGATGAATTCGCGATAAGCGATAAAGGGGCCAAGCATCGTCAGCCATGAGCCGCCAAGGCCAATGATCGATAAACCAATCGGCAGAACGCAACATGACGCTGACAACAATGCGAGAGCTGCTGCAAGGGGCATGAGCATCCGGCCGATCAATCCGGCTTCTGTCGCTGTTTGTTCATTTGCCTCTAGATTCATTTTGCTCTTCTACTTCCTGTAGCAGCTACAGGAGCAAGAAAAATGTTCACGATTGGTAAGGCATCGGAGCAAAGCGGCGTGAACATCGAAACGATCCGCTACTACGAGCGCGAAGGCGTTGTGCCAAAACCGGGTCGATCCGCAGGCGGACGCAGGCTCTATTCACCCGACGAGATCGCAACATTGAGGTTTGTTCGCCGATGCCGTGACTTGGGTTTCCCTATCTCGATCATCCAAACATTCCTGTCCTTGACGAAGCAAAGTGATCGTTCTTGCGGAGAGGTGAAAACTTTGGCGGAAAGCCATTTAGATGAGATCAACGCCAAGATCGAAAACCTAGAACTCCTTCGCAAAGCACTTCTCAGCTTATCTGCGAACTGCGATGATGGGACAGCGGCGTGTCCCATGCTCGACGCTCTGATGAAAGATGGCTTTGGAGAACTGAGATCAGAGCAAAGCAGACCTTAGATCGACTTTCAGGAATGACGGCAAAGTCCCGCGCAGCAGAAGTTGGTGGCGATTGGATCGGTTCTTACTAGGCGCTTTATAGTGGCCAAGTTATAGCTAGGGTCCAACCGCTAGCGCGAGCAACCAAACAGCCTCCCCGCCGGGACGGGTCGGCTGCCAGACCGGCGCTTGTCGCGCCGTTCCGGTCTGGGTGCGCTACCATCAACAGCGCAACTAGGGCGAATTGCGCCTGCCAAACCGCCAAAATCGACCCCAAACGTCTGGAACCGCTTTGCCGTCCGCGTAAAACAGTCCGTGCATCACCCATTCCGACATCAAATCGACAGCGCAAACGAGGCAAGCGAACTGGCAAAGCACGCCTGATCCTTAATTCCCATTGAAATCCCCCCATCGACAACGTTAGCCGTATTCCACCAAAAGGGGGACCTAAACATGGCCGAAGACCAAGGCGATCCACGCCACTTAGATACATTGGATCGCGATCTCGCACGATATTCAAACCTAGAGGCCGCAACAGCGTATGTGGCACGACCCATGATCGGGGTCGGCATATCCTTTGTCTTTATCCTGTTCGCAGGCATCGCGGCCATGCTGTTTTTTGGCCAGGAAAGCAATTCAGCGATAGTTGTCATCGCCGCGTGCTTGGGCGCTTACATGGCGCTCAACATCGGGGCCAACGATGTGGCCAACAACATGGGGCCCGCCGTGGGTGCAAACGCACTTTCCATGGGCGGCGCGATTGCCATTGCCATCGTCTTTGAAAGCGCCGGTGCGCTGATCGCAGGTGGCGATGTTGTGAAAACAGTCGCCAAAGGGATCATCGCCCCAGAAAGCATGGGAACACCCGCCACCTTTATCTGGGCGATGATGGCCGCGCTTTTGTCGGCCGCACTTTGGGTCAATCTGGCGACATACGTTGGCGCACCCGTTTCAACCACACATTCGGTTGTGGGTGGCGTCATGGGCGCCGGGATCGCAGCCGCCGGATTTGGTGCCGTCAACTGGGCCACGATGAGCGGGATCGCAGCAAGCTGGGTGATTTCCCCCGTCCTTGGCGGGGCCATCGCGGCCTTTTTCCTATGGGTCATTAAATCAAGGATCATCTACCAAGACGACAAAATCGCCGCGGCCCGCAGATGGGTTCCCCTTCTGGTTGGGATCATGGCAGGCGTTTTTGCCGCCTACCTTGCGCTGAAGGGACTAAAGAAAATCTTCAAAATCGACCTGCCGACTGTTTTGCTGATCGGCGCTGTCATCGGAGGTCTTGTCTGGGCCGTCATGATCCCTGTGATCCGCAAACAGTCAGAAGGGCTGGAAAATCGGAACAAATCTCTAAAGGTTCTGTTTGGCGTGCCACTTGTGGTGTCCGCTGCGCTGCTCAGCTTTGCCCATGGTGCCAATGATGTGGCCAACGCAGTTGGTCCTTTAGCTGCGATCGTGCAAGCCTCCCAATCCGGCAATTTCACCGATGCGATCGGCATTCCCGGCTGGGTCATGGTGATTGGGGCCTTTGGTATTTCGTTTGGTTTGTTCCTGTTTGGACCCAAACTTATCCGCATGGTCGGTGGGCAAATCACAAAGCTAAACCCAATGCGTGCCTATTGCGTGGCGTTGTCTGCTGCCATCACCGTGATCGTGGCAAGCTGGCTTGGGCTTCCCGTCAGCTCCACTCATATCGCGGTCGGGGCTGTCTTCGGGGTTGGCTTCTTTCGTGAATGGGATGCAGAACGGCGCATCAAGAAAGCCAGATTGGCCACGCCAGATCGGATTTCCTATCCTCCAGAAGAACGCGCCCGGCGCAAGCTTGTGCGACGCTCCCACTTTATGACGATCATTGCCGCATGGATCATCACGGTCCCATCAGCCGCAATCTTGTCCGCCGTGATCTTTGTCTTGATCAGAACGGTAATGGGCTAAACACCTCCCTGCGCGCGACCGACCTATTTCAGCCGCCGCGCGCAGGTTTCTGCGATTTTCCTGCAATGCAAAATTACGAACGAATGGGTTGTGGCGTCAGGAAACGCTACATCAGGCGAAGTATTCGTAATAAAATTACCAAAACGCACCAAAACGCGACACTTTCTCAACCAACCCCTGTTGACCCCATAGAATCACAAGCCTAAAGTCTCACACAGACGAAAGGACCCCTTGATGATTGATATCGTCGTACTCTTGGTGAATATAACGCGCATGGGCCGGTAACGGTAAAACCATAACGATCCCATGCGCCCCCGACAGCCTCGGGGGTTTTTTTGTGAGATATGAAACGAAACGCGAAGGACGCAAAGCAAATGACAAAGACGATGACGGGCGCAAAAATGATTGTTCAGGCTCTGGTGGATCAGGGCGTGGATGTCGTGTTTGGATACCCCGGCGGTGCTGTCCTTCCGATCTATGATGAGATCTTTCAGCAAAACCACATCGAACACATCCTCGTGCGCCACGAACAGGGCGCGGTTCACATGGCCGAAGGATATGCACGCTCTACCGGCAAACCCGGCGTCGCCCTTGTGACATCCGGCCCAGGTGCCACCAACGCCGTCACCGGCCTGACGGACGCCCTGATGGACAGCATCCCAATCATCGTTCTGACAGGCCAAGTGCCGACCTTCATGATCGGCTCTGATGCGTTCCAAGAGGCCGATACCGTCGGCATCACCCGCCCCTGCACCAAACACAACTGGCTGGTCAAAGAAACCGACAAGCTGGCAGAAACCCTGCATGAGGCGTTTCACGTCGCCACCTCAGGCCGCCCCGGCCCGGTTCTGATCGACATCCCCAAGGACGTCCAATTCGCAACCGGCACTTATAAAGAGGCGCGACAGGTCGAAACCCACTACAACCCGCCCGTCAAAGGCGACATCGACGCGATCACCGAACTAGCCAAAGCGATGGAAACCGCCAAACGCCCGCTGTTTTACACCGGCGGCGGCGTCATCAACTCTGGGCCAGCGGCATCACAACTGCTGCGCGAACTGGTGGCGGCAACGAATTTCCCGATTACCTCAACGCTCATGGGGCTCGGCTGTTATCCCGCGTCTGGTGACAACTGGCTCGGCATGCTGGGCATGCACGGGCTTTATGAAGCAAACATGGCGATGCACGACTGCGATCTGATGATCAACATCGGCGCCCGCTTTGACGACCGCATCACCGGGCTGATCGACAAATTCTCCCCCGGTTCCAAAAAGGCGCATATCGACATCGACGCCTCCTCGATCAACAAGGTCATCCACGTTGACATCCCGATCCTCGGCGACGTCGCCCACGTGCTTGAGGACCTGCTCAAGGTCTGGAAATCGCGCGGTGCCAAAACCAACGCCGAAGGCCTCGACAAATGGTGGGCACAGATCAAAGATTGGCAAGCGGTGGACTGCCTCGCCTTTGAACAAAAGGGCAAAATCATCAAACCCCAATACGCGCTCTCGCGGTTAGAGGCGCTGACAAAAGGTCACGACCGCTACATCACCACCGAAGTGGGCCAACACCAAATGTGGGCCGCGCAATATCTTGGGTTCGAGGACCCCAATCGCTGGATGACCTCCGGCGGCCTTGGCACCATGGGCTACGGCTTCCCGGCCTCCATCGGCGTCCAGCGCGCGCACCCAGACGCACTGGTCATCAACGTCGCGGGTGAAGCCTCATGGCTGATGAACGTGCAGGAACTCGGCACGGCGACGCAATTCAACCTGCCGGTCAAACAATTCATCCTCAACAACGAACGCCTCGGCATGGTGCGCCAATGGCAAGAACTGCTGCACGGCGAACGCTATTCGCAAAGCTGGTCAGAAAGCCTGCCTGATTTCGTGAAACTGGCCGAAGCCTTTGGGGCCAAAGGCATCCAATGCCAAGACCCCGATGATCTGGACGATGCGATCATGGAAATGATCAACCACGACGGCCCCGTGGTGTTCGACTGTCTGGTGGAAAAGCACGAAAACTGCTTCCCAATGATCCCGTCAGGCAAGCCGCACAACGAAATGCTGCTGGGCGAAAACGCGGATACCGCCAATGCCATTCAGGCTGGCGGCGCGGTGATGGTGTAATTGATGGGAGATGAAGCCACACGAAAGGCGAGAGATCCTATAGCCAAAAAGCAAAAGGATCTCTCACGTCAGCGAAAAATTGTCTCCAACGGATCGGACAAAGCTGCACGAAAGCACGAACCAGCCATTAAAGCTGCCGCAAATCGCAAGA
>CAKZVL010000150.1 GCA_937922155.1 uncultured Paracoccaceae bacterium
GATGGATGCGCCGTACCGATGACCGACCAAAACCCCTTTGAAGCCATGATGAAAATGGGCCAGCAATGGGCCAAGCAGGTCGAGGATATGATCCCGACTATGTCGGATGAGGCTATGGAATCCGCCTTTGGTAAGGGCGTGAACCCCGAAGGGTTGGATGCAAAGACCCGTTTGCTGATGACGCTGATGGGCTTGACGATCGCGGGCGCTGAGGCGGAAGCGCAGGTGCGCCTGACAGTGCGCCATGCGGTTGCGGCGGGTGCGACGGAACAAGAAATTGCCGAAACCATCGCGCTGAGCGCGATGTTTGGCGGCGGGACAGGCATGGCAAAGGCCATGGAACTGGCCAAGGAAGTCTTGGACAAGGACGAAACGACATGACGGTATTTGCCTTTGTATTTTATATGTTCGCCGTGGCGACGGTGCTGGGCGGTCTGATGACGGTGATCAGCCGCAACCCGGTGCATTCGGTGCTGTGGTTGATCCTTGCGTTTCTGTCGTCGGCCGGGTTGTTCGTGACCTTGGGCGCGGAGTTCGTGGCGATGTTGTTGATCATCGTCTACGTCGGCGCGGTTGCGGTTTTGTTCTTGTTCGTCGTCATGATGCTGGACGTGGATTTCGCAGAGCTGAAGGCTGAGATGTCGAAATACCTGCCGCTGGCCTTGCTTATCGGGGTGATCATCCTGATGCAGATGGCGATCGCGATTGGCGTTTGGGACTTTTCCGATGCGGTTGCAGGCAACATTGCAGCCCCAACGGGCGAGGAACATAACACGAAGGCCTTGGGTCTACTCCTTTATGACAAGTATTTCATTCTGTTTCAGCTATCGGGTTTGATCCTGCTGGTTGCGATGATCGGGGCGATTGTTTTGACGCTGCGCCACCGTGTGGATGTGAAACGTCAGAACGTGATGGAACAAATGTCCCGCGACCCTGCGCTTGCGATGGAGTTGAAGGACGTGAAACCGGGGCAGGGGTTGTGATGAAAATTTCATCAACGAAATTTGCCAAAACTCTTGGAAGAGTTTTGCGCCCCGTGGCTAAGGATATGTGCACATGATCGGACTTGAACATTATTTGACCGTTGCTGCGGCTCTGTTTGTGATTGGCATTTTTGGCCTGTTCTTGAACCGCAAGAACGTGATCATCCTGCTGATGAGCATTGAATTGATGCTGCTGGCGGTGAACATCAACTTTGTTGCTTTCTCAAGCTATCTCAATGACCTCGTGGGGCAGGTGTTTACCTTGTTCGTGCTGACGGTTGCGGCCGCTGAGGCGGCGATTGGGCTTGCGATCCTTGTTTGTTTCTTCCGCAACCGCGGGACCATCGACGTTGAAGACGTCAACGTGATGAAGGGCTAAGTCACATGGAAACCATCATCCTTTTCGCCCCATTGGTTGGCGCGCTGATTGCCGGATTTGGCTGGAAGGCCATTGGTGAGACGGCGGCGCAGTGGATCACCACAGGGCTGTTGTTTCTGGCAGCGTTCCTGAGCTGGATTGTGTTCCTGTCGTTTGATGGCGTCACCGAAAGCATTCAGATTCTGCGCTGGATCGAAAGTGGTAGCCTGTCCACCGATTGGGCGATCCGGATGGACCGTTTGACGGCGACGATGTTGATCGTGATCACCACGGTGTCCGCGCTCGTCCACTTATATTCCTTTGGCTATATGGCCCATGACGAGAATTTCAAAGAGGGGGAGCATTACAAGGCGCGCTTCTTTGCTTACCTTTCCTTCTTTACCTTTGCGATGTTGATGCTGGTCACCGCCGACAACCTTGTGCAGATGTTCTTTGGTTGGGAAGGCGTGGGCGTTGCGTCCTACCTTTTGATTGGGTTCTACTATAAAAAGCCGAGCGCGAATGCTGCGGCGATCAAGGCATTTGTGGTCAACCGAGTTGGTGACTTTGGCTTTGCCCTTGGTATTTTTGCGCTGTTCATGCTGACCGATAGCATCAAGTTTGACGACATTTTTGCGGTCACGCCGCAATTGGCTGAAACGACCCTGTCCTTTGCATGGCGCGATTGGAACGCGGCGAACCTTATCGGTGTTTTGCTGTTCATCGGGGCCATGGGTAAATCCGCGCAGTTCATCCTGCACACGTGGTTGCCGGATGCGATGGAAGGGCCGACGCCTGTGTCCGCCTTGATCCACGCCGCGACCATGGTGACGGCGGGTGTTTTCCTTGTGTGTCGCATGTCGCCCTTGTTTGAATTTGCGCCAGAGGCGAAGCAATTCATCGTCTTTATGGGGGCGACGACTGCGTTCTTTGCCGCGACTGTTGGTTTGGTGCAGAACGATATAAAACGGGTTATCGCCTATTCTACCTGTTCGCAGCTGGGCTATATGTTCGTGGCTGCGGGTGTAGGCGTTTATTCGGTGGCGATGTTCCACCTGCTGACGCACGCGTTCTTTAAGGCGATGCTGTTCCTTGGGGCGGGGTCTGTGATTCACGGGATGCACCACGAACAAGACATGCGCAATTACGGTGGTTTGAAAGACAAACTGCCGATGACGTTCTGGGCGATGATGATCGGCACCTTGGCCATCACCGGCGTTGGTATTCCGCTGCTATATATCGGGTTCCCCGTTGGCTTTGCCGGTTTTGTGTCCAAGGACGCGATCATTGAAAGCGCCTTTGCCGCGGGTCAAGGATATGCGTTTTGGATGTTGGTTATTTCGGCATTGTTCACCAGTTTCTATAGCTGGCGCCTAATGTTCCTGACGTTCTATGGCGAGGCGCGCGGTGACAAACATACGCATGATCACGCCCATGAAAGCCCACGCGTTATGGTGGCACCGCTTGCCGTGTTGGCCGTTGGTGCGATCTTTGCCGGGATGGTGTTTTACAAGCCGTTCTTTGGGTCCGACGAAAGCGTTGGCAAGTACTTTGGCGTCTTGGATGCCAAGGCAGACGCGGCGGATCATGCTGGCCTTGGGTTTAACCTGATTTCTCCAGCCTATGCCGCGACCGAAACGGCGGGCGAGGGTGGTGATCACGGTGAGGCGTCTTGGCCTGCAACACCGGGCAAGGGCGCGATCTTTAAGCATCCGGACAACCACGTTTTGCATGAGGCGCATTATGTGCCGAAATGGGTGAAGCTGTCCCCGTTCTTTGCGATGTTGATCGGTTTCTTGACCGCCTATCAGTTTTACATCCGTCGCCCAGAGTGGCCTGCGAAATTGGCGGACCAACAAGCGCCGCTTTATAATTTCCTGCTGAACAAATGGTATGTTGATGAGCTTTACGATGTGATTTTTGTGCGCCCGGCCAAGGCGATTGGTCGTTTCCTTTGGAAAGCTGGCGACA
>CAKZVL010000151.1 GCA_937922155.1 uncultured Paracoccaceae bacterium
CTCCTTGGCTTGCAGCAAGGGGGGAGGGTCGTTAGCTATTGCGCAACCTTACGCTGAAACCTTGCGCAACCAGCGGGCTGTTTGAAGGACCGATTGCCAATGACCCTTGATCCGACCGATAGCCGCATTCTGTCTGTCCTACAAAAACGGGGCCGCATGTCCAACGCCGAATTGGCGGAGGATGTGAACCTATCCGCCTCTGCCTGCCATCGCCGGGTGCAGCGGTTGGAAAAGGAAGGGTACATCCGCGACTATGTCGCCTTGTTGGATTCCCGCATGATGGGGCGACCGACCACTGTGTTTGTTGAAATCACGTTGTCAGGGCAAGCAGACGAAGTGCTGGATGCGTTTGAAAAGGCGGTGGCGCGTGTGCCGGATGTTTTGGAATGCCATTTGATGGCGGGAACGGCGGATTATTTGTTAAAGGTCGTCGCGGGGGATACCGAAGATTTCGCGCGTATTCACCGTAAGCACTTAGCGACTTTGCCTGGGGTGGCGCAGCTGCAATCGTCCTTTGCGCTGCGGACTGTGCGCCAGACCACGGCGCTGCCGATTTAGTCTAGGACCCTCAGCTCTCTCGATTTGGGTCAGTGAGTTTAGATTAAAGCCGAAACAGTTGATCCTGAATTCCCCAACTAGCGCGCGGCGTAAATCTGGAAAAACGCGGCGCAAAATTAAACCCCCACCTGTTGCCAGACGGGGGTTTGAATTCGCTTTGCGATAAAGGGATGATTTACATCATGCCTTCGCGCTGTAGCTTCTTGCGGGCCAGCTTGCGCTGACGGCGGATCGCTTCGGCCTTTTCGCGTGCTTTGCGCACGGATGGCTTTTCGAAATGTTGCTTAAGCTTCATTTCGCGAAATACGCCTTCGCGTTGCAACTTTTTCTTCAGAGCGCGGAGCGCCTGATCGACGTTGTTGTCACGAACACTTACCTGCATGTGGTGTCACCACCTTTCTAGGTTAGATTTGCAAGATTGCAGGAAGTGGGCGTATAGCAACCGCGCCCTAGTTTGTCTAGTATAGGCCAACAGCCAAAGGAGCGCGCAGATGCAAACGCCTACGGACCCGAAAAAGCTAGACCTTTTAGCTGCAATTCTGCCCCATGTGGCCTTTGATGGCTGGTCCGCGGCGGCGTTTGACGCTGCTGTGGCAGAGGTCGACATCAATCCAGAACATGCAAAAACGCTGTGCCCGCGGGGGGCTGTCGATCTTGCGATTCTGTATCACGTTGAGGGGGACCGTGCGATGATCGCGGCGATCAAGGGCGAAGATTTCAGCGCCTTGCGCATCCGCGACAAGATCGCGCGCGCGATTGAACTGCGCCTTCATGCGATCACCGACAAAGAGGCGGTGCGCCGGGGCAGCGTGTTGTTTGCATTGCCGCACATGGCGCCAGACGGGGCGAAACTGATCTGGGGTACTGCAGATGCCATATGGGATGCCTTGGGCGATCCGTCGCGGGATGTGAACTGGTACACAAAGCGCGCGACCTTGTCGGGGGTCTATGCCTCTGTTGTGCTGTTTTGGCTGGGTGATGACAGTGTGGATGGGCAGGCGACGCGGGCCTTTATTGATCGGCGGATCGAGGACGTGATGACGATCGAAAAGGTCAAAGCCTCCGTAAACGGCAACCCGTTGTTGAAACCGTTGATAGGGCCGCTGAACCAGATGATGGGCTATGTCAAAGCGCCGACCAAAGTGCCTGACGTTGATTTGCCCGGCATGTGGCGCGACCCTGAATAATCCAAAGGATAATCCAATGCGTGTCGTTGAAATTTCGGCCCCCGGTGGGCCAGAGGTCTTGGTGCCTGCAACCCGCGACATTGCACCGCCCCAGCCAGGCGAAGTGCAGATCGCTGTGGCCTATGCGGGGGTGAACCGCCCGGATGCTTTGCAACGTGCGGGCCTATACAATCCGCCCAAAGGGGCGAGCGATTTGCCGGGGTTGGAGGCCGCAGGCGTTATTGCAGCTATTGGCGATGGCGTAACTGATTGGTCTGTCGGGGATGAGGTTTGCGCGCTGTTGCCCGGTGGCGGCTACGCCGAGGCGGTGAACACACCAGCGGCCCATTGCCTTCCCGTGCCGGAAGGAATGGGGCTGAAAGAGGCGGCTTGTTTGCCGGAAACTTATTTCACCGTCTGGTCCAACGTGTTCATGCGCGGCGGCTTGCAGGCGGGGGAACGGTTTTTGGTGCATGGCGGGTCGTCTGGCATTGGCACAACTGCGATCCAGCTGGCCAAGGTGTTTGGCGCACGGGTGTTTGCAACCGCCGGGACGGATGCGAAATGCAAGGCTTGCGTGGATTTGGGGGCAGAGCGTGCGATCAACTACCGCGATGAGGATTTTGTCGAGGTGATGCGTGGGCAGGGCGGTGCGGACCTGATCCTTGATATAGTGGGCGGGCCTTATATCCCGCGCAATCTCAAAACGCTGGCCGACGATGGGCGGTTGGTGCAAATCGCCTTTCTGCAAGGGCCGAAGGTCGAGGTGAACTTTGTCCAGCTGATGACGCGGCGTTTGACGATGACGGGATCAACTTTGCGCCCGCAAAGCGCTC
This sequence comes from uncultured Paracoccaceae bacterium, assembly GCA_937922155.1. GTDB lineage: Bacteria > Pseudomonadota > Alphaproteobacteria > Rhodobacterales > Rhodobacteraceae > Cognatiyoonia. The sequence goes on from CAKZVL010000151.1 coordinate 2,561, forward strand.
TGGCCAAGGCGCGGATTGCGGCAAGCTTACGCGAACACGTTTGGCCGTTATTGGACGCCGGGCGCATTGGCCCGGTGATGGATCAAGAGTTCGCGCTAGAAGACGCCAGTGCGGCCCATGCGCGAATGGAAAGCAGCGACCACATCGGGAAAATCGTCCTTAAGGTGTGAACTTTCAGATCAGCGTAAGGATCACGCCGGTTTAAACGGCTCCATCCCCGCGCGGGCCAATTCATCGGCGCGTTCGTTTTCGGGGTGTCCTGCGTGGCCTTTGACCCATTCCCATGTCACGTCATGGGCTTGCGTCGCCGCATCCAGCCGTTTCCACAGTTCTTCGTTCTTTACCGGCTTTTTGGCAGCGGTTTTCCAACCCTTTGCTTTCCAGCCGAAAATCCATTTGGTGATCCCATCTTTGACATAAGAACTGTCGGTGACGATGGTGATTTTAGAGGCAGAGGACAAAGCTTCAAGCGCGGAGATCGCGGCCATCAGCTCCATCTGGTTATTGGTTGTTTCTGGCGCGCCGCCTTTGAGCTCCCTCTCTTTCACGACGACGTCGCCTTCGCGTGCGATCATCAGTGCGCCCCAGCCACCGGGTCCGGGGTTTCCCGAACAGGCCCCGTCTGTATAGGCGAATAGATCAGCCATGTTTTACCGCCCGCATAATGACAAAAGGATCAATACTGCCGGATAACCCTTTGTCTTTGCCTTCTTTTGTAAATGTGATGTCCAATCCGGCATCCTTTAACATCTGCCCCAATTCAGCGACGCTGACATAGGTATAAAGCCGTTCAATCGTATCCCGTGACTGGCCTTCACCGGTTTTCATGCCTGTAAGGAAAACGCCACCGGGTTTTAGGGCCGTTGAAATTGCTTTGATATAACGCGGCAAGTCTGCGCGTGGCGCGTGCAGCAGGCTGAAATTGGCCCAAACACCGTCATAGGTTTGTACGGCCATAAGATCATCAAACGTACCCAACCGCGCGTTGATGTCGTAAGTGGCATTGGCTAACTCCACCATGCCTTGGGACGCATCAACAGGGTCAGGGCGCAGCCCCGCGGCGCGCATATGGGCAGAAGCCGTTGCAGGCCCGCAGCCAAGGTCAAGCACCCTGCCACCGGGTGTCACTGCGTCAATGAATCCTTGCAAATGGGCATCCGGTGCCGAGGTCGCGGTCAGTTTGATATATTCCGCCGCCTTTTGATCATAGACGTCGATCGTGCGTTTATCTGCCATCAGAAAAACAACGGGATAAAGGACAGGACAACAAGCACGGTCAACAGGCCGCGTAGCGACATCCACCAATCCGGTGTCTGCCCCAACCGCCAGAAGTGCCAATCAAGCAGAAGCAAGCCAGCAAAGCCAAAACTTAGGTTTATCGCCGCCTCCGTCGGCCCGCCCCCTGTCATAAAGAACGCCCAAAGGGCAGGGATGACCGACAGGACATAGCCAGAGGGGTGGTCCGATTTCGTCGCAAAGCCCCATAGGACACCGGACATGAACGACAGGATGACAGCGCCATAAAACAGCTGCACATAAGGTCCGACAAACCGGTTCCCGAGGGTCTGTGTGCCCCAAGTCCCAAGTTCAGGCCAAATGACTGTAGCCGCCCCCCAAAAGAACGGGATCAGACCAGCAAGGCCAAG
>CAKZVL010000152.1 GCA_937922155.1 uncultured Paracoccaceae bacterium
ACGCGCCGAGGATAAGTAGGATGATCCCAAGGATCAAAACAGTAATCGCCGCACCTTCGCCATCAAACACAGTGGCCGAAAGGGCAACAATATAACCAATGGCTGCAATCAGAAATGATCGGCGATCAATGATCATTGCAATAATCGCCAAGACAGCAAGAAACGCCATTAACGAAACCTGCGCACCACTGCCCCCCTGATCAAGCAGGGTAAGGGCGATTGTATTAATCAACGCGGGTGCTGCAACGATATGAAGCCAAAACCCATTTGCACTGCGACGTGACACACGATGTGGATCGGACATATCAAATACCATGGCGACAACAAAGACACAGACCCCAACCGCAAGCGTGATCCAAGCAAACGGGCCGCCGGCAGACAGTAGGAAAAGGTCCTGAGGGTTTTGCGGTGTGCCACTTGTCGTGGCAGCCAGCAAAAGCGCGACGATGAACAGCCCTACAGCGATCATCGCCATGGCAAACGGAACCCGAAACCGGAACCAATAGACGAACAGCGCAAATGTCCCAATCGCAAAGGGGAGGGGAAGGCTGGAAAAATCTTCCTGCGCCAGCATGAAAGGCTGGGCAAAATATGCGGTCAGCGCCACAGCGGCATTGCCAGCAAACAGAACCGACAGCGCAATTGCAGGCGCAACCATCCGACGTCGCCGGATAAAATATTCTGACAGCAGCCAAAGTATAATGGCACCAACCAGGCCAAGCGTCACAGCCGCCTGTTGCGGGTTCGTAATCTGGGTCGCCATGGCAAAGCCGTTAACCCCGACCCAGCCAAAGGAAAGAATGACCAAACCGATCACGATAAAGATCTCATTGAACCCTTTGAACAACTCAAACGGTTCATCACCGGGCGCGAGGTTCTCCCGCGCGCCACGCCGACTATCGGCTAACGACGCAAGCGACGCCGCTTGCTTCTCGCTCACAATGCCAGCGCCCACCGCGGCACGAAGATCGTCGCGCTCAATCACCCTTTGATCGTCTCAACGGTTAGATTGCCATTGGTGTAAACGCAGATATCAGACGCAATCGCCATCGCCTGACGCGCCACGTCCTCAGCAGATAGCTTTCCATCCATCAACGCGCGCCCAGCAGCCAGCGCGTAATTTCCACCCGACCCAATCGCAGTCACATCGTGTTCCGGTTCCAGAACATCACCGGCACCCGTGATGACAAACAGGTCTTTCCCGTCAGACACGATCAACATCGCTTCTAATTTTTGCAAATACTTGTCCGTACGCCAATCCTTGGCCAACTCGACAGAGGCGCGCGCCAACTGGCCCGGTGTTGCCTCCAACTTCTTTTCCAGCCGTTCTAGTAACGTAAAGGCATCAGCCGTCGAACCAGCAAAGCCGCAAATCACATCCTGTCCACCCGGTGACAAACGCCGCACCTTTCGCGCGGTTCCTTTGATCACAGTTTGCCCAAGGCTCACCTGCCCATCGCCTGCAATGACGACCTCACCATCCTTGCGTACGCCGATGATTGTGGTGCCATGCCAGCCCGGAAATTCTTCTTTTGCCATATCGCCCGTCCATTGATTGTTGGACCCTATATGGCTTTTGCGCGTTGCAGGAACAAGGGATGCACGAAAAAGGGCGCCAAATGGCGCCCCAGTCACATCGTTTTAGCTGTGGTTTAGATCGACTCTTCGATCCAACCTTGAATGGCCGCCTTTGGCGCAGCACCAGTTTTGTTAGATACCACTTCACCACCTTTAAACAGGAACAGCGCTGGGATACCGCGCACGCCCATCTGGCCGGGGGAATTTGGATTTTCGTCAACATTCACCTTAACGATCTTCACCTTGCCCTCCATCTCGGCGGACAATTCTTCCAGTGCGGGACCAATCTGCTTACAGGGTCCACACCACTCCGCCCAAAAATCGACGACAACGGGAATGTCAGACTGGCGCACTTCGGCGTCAAAAGTTTCATCGGTGACTGCAACAGTGGCCATTTCGGCTCTCCTAATAATGTATTCGAAATTGGAAAGTATGGACGGGCCGCTAAATCGTCAAGGGACGCTCACACGAGCGAGAGCATCTGAAACAAGTGCACCCGGCAAAGGCATCAGCGTTCCCGTCTCCGTCCATAGGATTGCCGTCTCAATTTTTCGATCGGGATAGATCTGGCCAAGGGCGTCTGCATAAGCCCCCATTTGCCGCAACAACCCTTCGGGCGTATCTTCCGCCCTATCTGGCACCAAACGGTTTGATTTAAAATCAATGGCAAGCACGCGATCTGGTTCCACGATCAGCCGGTCAATCGTTCCCAAAATACTGGAATCCAGCGCGGCCACAAAGCCAGTGATCCCAACCTCAGCCAAAGTGTCGTCCGCAAAAACAAAAGCCAGCTCAGGTAGCGTCAGTAAATCACGAACGCTTGTCACCGTGGTATGATCCAACCCCTCGATCGTGGGGAACGACTGCAATAGGCTCTCCCCATAGGCTTGTTGGTCTTGCGGACGCTGCTTTGGCAAATGCTCCAACAACAAATGAATAGCCGTGCCGCGCGTCATGGCGTCATCGCCATCACCACCGCTTAGATCCCCAAAAATGACCTTTGCCCCACCAAGGTCAGAAGGCGACAGCGATTTACTTTTTTCGGGCTTCACAACCGGCTCCAGCACAACGACTTCGCCCTGCACCGCCTCTTCCTTGGTCACCGTAACATACTCACCGGGCATCCAATCCAAATGACTATACCGCTGAATGGATAAGTCACCTGCAAAATCATCGACAACACCCAAATGCGAAACCCCGCGTTCCACGATACTATGCCAGGCACTGTCATCGACCTCACCTGCCGCCGCAACAATCAACCAACATTCCGCGCGGGTCATCGCCACATACAGCAAACGCAGCCTTTCAGCGGCCTCCTTTGCTTGCATGGCTTCCTTTACCGCAGCGATTGCAGGCGGCGTGTTCTCCGCTCGCGTCTTCCACAAAACAATCTCGCCGCTTGGCAGCAGTTCTTCCCGTATCTCTACTTTGCGTTTGGCACAGTCAGGCAAAATCACAATCGGCGCTTCCAAACCCTTGGAACCATGCACCGTCATAACCCGAATTTGATCCCCTTGACCGTCCAACTGCCGCTTAATCTCTAGGTCATCCCCCTGCATCCAAGTCAGAAAACCCGTCAGGCTCGGAACCGTTGATCCCTCATAGGCCAGTGCCTGCGACAGCAACGCATCAATCCCGTCTTCCGCCTCTTGCCCTAACCGGGCCAGTAAATTGCGACGGCCATCATGGCGCATCAAAATCCGCTCAATCAAATCATAAGGGCGCAGGAAATCGGTCTGCCGCCGCAGATCATCAAGAATCGCGAATGTCGCTGGATAGTCTCCCTTGCGCAGCGCCGTCCAAAGAAACTTATCGGTTCTGTGATGCGCTAGTTGATAAAGCTCTTCCTCACTCCACCCAAAAATCGGCGACCGCAGCGCGCAGGCCAGTGACAGATCATCCTCCGGCAAGGCAAGGAATTGTAGAACAGCGGTAATATCCTTGACCGCTAATTCCGCACCGACACGCAAGCGGTCCGCGCCAGCAATGGCCAAATCCGCACGCTTACAGGCTGCGATAATCTCATGAAACAACTCGCTTCGCCGCTGGACAAGAACCATGATGTCGCCAGGTGTAATGCGGCGATGGTTAAATTCCTTCGTGTCCTTATCCTGAATGGGCAGCGTCTCGTGATCCAACATATGCTTGATCTGCTCAGCAACCTGATTGGCCAGCTGCACCATATGATGTTCGTCGCTGACCTGATCGACAGGCTCTGTCCAATCGATCTCTTCTTTCGTATCCTTCGCAGCCTCAATAACCGGCCACAGATCGACGCGTCCGGGCAGCTTATCCTGAAACGCAATATGGTTCTGAACCTTACCAATCGCCTCACGATGATCGGTGCCAAATGTCTGATCAACAGCCGTCAAGATCGCCTGCGATGACCGAAACGAATGGCTCAGGTTCACAGACTGCAACGTCTGATCCACACCGTCCAAAGCTGACTGGAAATGATGCTGCATGCGATCAAATGCCTTGGGATCAGCCCCTTGGAATGAATAGATCGATTGCTGCTTATCACCGACAACAAATATCGTGCGCAGCACATCAGACCGCGCCCCATGGCCTGTGGCAAACTCCCTTGTTAGGGACTGAATGACCGACCATTGATCTGGCGACGTATCCTGCGCCTCATCCACCAAAACATGGTCAATCCCGCCATCCAAACGAAACAAAACCCATTGCGCGACATTCGGATCGCTCAACAACGACTTGGCCTTCCCAATCAAATCATCAAAGTCGAGCTGCCCAGTCGCCAATTTACGCGCCTCATAGGCCGCAATAAAAGGCACCGCAAATTCGTACAAAATGCGCGCGCGGTTCAATGCTTGGATGGACAACGCCCATTGATGCGCCTCTGCAACGCGATCCATCCAAGCATGCAATTCGTCAATGATCGGCTCTGCTGCTTCGACAGCCTTCGAATGATTGGATTGTGGAAAGTTCACAGACTTAGACGTCTGATCTTTCGCATACAGAAACAGCCGTTTAACCTCAGTAAAATCAGCAAGCGTTGGCGCATCGTAGTTCAAGCTCAACAACGATTTCGCAAAATTCTTGTAGGTTGCAGACTGGTTTGAAAATGCGTTTGAAACGTCCATCGCTACAGACTTATCATCCGGCTGGATCGCCATCGCGGCACAATCAGCCAAAGTATCGCTCGCTGAAATACCAAATTCCTGCGCCAGGTGATCAAGATTGGTTGCAACGTCAAAGAACCCCTTCTTACGTGTGATTTCATTCAGGAGATCGTCAAAATCCGCGCCAGTAAATTCCGCCAAAAATGTCTTAGTTAGACCCGCATTTGACCCACTCGCCATATCATCCAGAACATCCAGTCTTAGGTGCGCCGCGGTTTGATCCTCCATCTCTCGGAACTGCGGTGAAACCCCTGCTTCCATTGGAAACCGACGCAAAAGCGATGAACAAAACGAATGGATCGTCTGAATCTTCAACCCGCCCGGCGTTTCAATCGCACCCGCAAACAGCTGCCGCGCATCGTCCAGCGTGTTCAGCGTCACCTCTTCCTCATACCCAAGCGTGCGCAGCTCAGATCGCAGCTTATTGTCTTCCATCATGGACCACGCACCAAGGCGCCCAAACAGACGGTTCTGCATCTCCGTCGCGGCGGCCTTCGTATAGGTAAGGCACAGGATATTCTGTGGATTGACCTTGTTCAGCAGCAAACGTGCAACGCGGTCCGTCAGAACTCGTGTTTTCCCCGATCCTGCATTCGCTGAAACCCATGTCGAAAACTCAGGGTTAGCAGCATCAACCTGCCGCTGTGTCGCATCATCACGGATCATGGCAGCTTCACCTTGCTCGCTGTATCGCTCAGCGTCCATTCGCCAAAGCGCGACAAGTGATCATAGGGACTGATCGAATCCTTCAGCATCATGGCCATTCGCGCAGTATAGCCACGATCAGGGTTCTGCCATCGCTTGATAAGCCCGATGAAATTGATCCAAACATCGTCTGGCGAATTGTCCTTCAATGGCGCATAGACCAGCTTCATGTCAGGCTTAATCGACACAAACATCGCCTTTTCGACCTGTTTTCTGCCCAAAGCTGGAAAGGCGCCCTGCGACACCATCGCCGCCTCTAGCAACAACTGCTTATCAAACGACTTTTGCTGGCTCTCAGTTGGGACTTGCCCTGTCTTATAATCATAAATGATCGCGCGTCCCTCTGGCGTCAAATCAATCCGGTCCGCAACACACGACAGTCTAAAATTCAAAGAGGGAATAGGAAGCTCTCCACGTATTTCCAGCTGGGGGTCGCTCCCTTCGGCCTGGCGCTTTTCTTCGTCTTGAACAAACCTGGGGGCAAGGGCTTCGAACTGCCCGGTCCAACGTAAACGCACAGCCGGCCAAGGGCAGGCCGCTTCAATCTCCGTCGTAGCAATGTCGATAAGGCTTTGAACGGCATCAGGGTCAGCCGCATCAGGTTTGCTGTCGATAAACCGTCGCAAGATATGATGATAAATAATCCCGCGCAGCGGTGCGTCTGCTTGCATGGCAAGTGGGTCCAATCGCTTCACCCGCAGAACTTTTTCTGCGTAAATCGAATATGGATCTCTGATTAGAGTCTTTATCTGCGTTACTGACAACGCTTCGGGACGCGCATCAATGGGCGGGCAGGGGGATGGGCGACTGGCGCGATCCACTGGTGCATCAACCTTTGACAACATTGCAGCTTGCCGCGCCCAACGCGCCCCTTTTTCGCGCATCTGCTCAAGCGCGCGGGGGCCATCAGCAGGCAAACCTTCCATCAAATTGGTCAATCGGTTCAACCAACGCGACGGCACGGTTTCAGCATCCGCCGTGCGCTTTGATCGCGTGATCCAAACATCCTTTGCGGCAACAGCCTGCTGGAAATCATGCGCGGACAATCCAATCCGGCGTTCAGGCAACAGCAAACCAACGTCTTGGCGCATCTTTCGGTTCAGCCACGGATCAGGGGCTGGGGCCTCGGGCCAAACCCCTTCGTTCAAACCGCCAAGAATTACCAGATCAACCTGCTGAACGCGGGCCTCCAACGTGCCCCAGATTAGAACACTGGGATGCCCAGCATCACGATCCCGCACCACGCCGTCTGACAGGACACCTCGAAAGATATTGGCGAAATCAGCAACGCTCGTCACATCGCCCGCGTCCGCATCATCCATCAGCCGCTGACACATCCGGTCCGCTTCACGCCCCGCCGCCGTATCCCAAAGGCCGCCACTGCCATCCTGCCCCGGCCCCGCGCACAGAAATTCACAAAGGGCGATATGCTGCGCAATCGCATCGCTCAGCTGCGCGTCCTCGACCGCCGCAATCCGTTCAACCAGATCGCCAACCCAGGATGCCCATTCCAAACATCGCGCGTCTTCGCGTTTCTCTGCCCATTTCATCAGGCTCGCCCGATCTGGAAACGCTGGCCCCCACCGCCGCAAATGCAACTCCAGCTCTCGCGTGGTTAAAAGATGCCAATTCCGATCGACACCCCCCGTATTGCTCAACGGATGCTTCAACAAGGCCAACAGAATATCGGCAGGCACCGCCGTGCCCGCGCAATCCACGACCTGACACAACAATCGCCCCGGCGCAGACAGGACAAGCGGAACACCCGCACTATCATCAGGTTCAATATCCCAACGATCCAGCGCGGCGGTCACCTGTCGGGTCAGCATCCGATCCGGCGTGATCAGCGCCGCAGTGATCCCTTCATCAACCGCCTTTCGCAGGCGCAACGCAATCGTCTCTGCTTCTTGTCGCGGACTGTCAGCCTCAAACAGCGTAAACCCCGCTGTCGCGTTCTCAAAATCACAAAGTTTGGGGCCATCCGCAATCCAACCACTGGTCACCGGCGCTGGGCGCAGCGCAAGCGACATTAATCGATTGCGCGCTGGATTCGGTGGCTTGGCATCTGACCAAGGTTGGACATCATCCCGCGTCAGCTCCAACTGATCCATCAAAAGCCGGAATCGAAACTGCGGATGATCCTCCGCTTCGACCTTCGCCCAAATCGGGGTCGGCAAATCAAAATCAAATCCCGGCAGAACCAACGCCCCCTGCGCTAGCCGCGCAACAGCCGACATAAACAGCGCCGTCGCCCCACGCGATCCGGTCGAACCAGCAACAATGATCGGATGGTCCGGCGGCGCATCAGCCCAGGTCGCTATCTTCTCTTCAATAACGCGCCGCTGTCGTGCCTCTTGATCCGGTGCGCTGTCGGCTTCGAAATACTGCTGCGCAATGCCAATGAACTTTAGCGATTGCTGCCAATGCCCCGATTGATCCGTCACATCCAAATTCAGCAGGTCATCCGGCGCAACACCTTCTCCGTGCATTTCCTCCATCAACGTCGCAAGGCTATCGGACAAATCATATAGCGCAGATCGCGGCGCACGACTTGCCTCGGCCTCCAGCAATCGTCGCACAAGCTGGGAAAGCTCTAACCGGCGACGCAATTTCGAAACTGCAGGCGGAATGTCCGAAACCGGTTCCAGCGCCAAATCAGTTACTAACTTGATCTGTGGTAGCAACATCGCCGGGCTTTCTGCAAAAACTTCTGCCAGACGCCGCCGCATACGGGATGTGTTCACATAAATCTCAACCCGTGCGATGGCCTCAGGGCTTTGACCCTTCAGTCGTTCGAATGTTCCATCAACAAGGGCTTGCGCGAAATCGACACCCGGCGCCATGCCAAACACGCGCGGCTTTGACGACGGCTCAAACATGGGAACCAAGCAGTTTTTCCGCGACAGGAATGCTCGACGGTCGGCCAACGTCGCACCAGTCTCCACCATACCGCACGCCAAACAGCCGGTCCTGATCAGCAATGGCATCCCACAAAAGGTTCAGCGAAAACGATCCATCCGGCATGTCACTCAACCCCTTTGTTTTGATAATCTGCACGCCTGTATAAACCAACCCGGGACCACGGCTCAGCCTGCCAGCTTCATCCAAAATAAAATCCCCTGTGCCCGGATGGCCATGCACCTGCGCAAGCGGCGCCAGCAACAGCAGCGCATCCATTTTGTCAGCGTCCCAAGCGGTCAGCAGCGCCTCAAACGGATTTGGACCAACCCAAACAGCATCCGTGTTTAGCGTGGCAACAACTAGACTATCCAACAGGGGCAACGCTCTTCGCAAACCGCCCCCAGTTTCCAAAAGCGCGTCACGCTCATCAGAAAAAACGACGTCTTGACCAGCAAGATGATCAATAACCATCTCTGCCTTGTAATGCACATTCACGACTTTCCGCCCCAGCGCGGGAAGGTTCACAAACGACAGCGCATGATCCAGCAAGGTTTGACCACCAACTTGCACCAACGGCTTTGGCCTATCCTTGACAAGATCGCCCATCCGCGTCCCCAGCCCTGCGGCAAAAATCATGACAGGCAATGGGTTCATTTAAATGCCCTTAGGTGGCGGAATGTTGTCTCGGATAACACGCGCAAGGTCGGATAGATCAGGGTGTTCCAGATCTTGAACGATATACTGCCACGTCTGGGGGAGGAAGTCTCGATACCGCGTTTTGCCCTTTGCAATCAGATTGGCAAAAACACCCAAAATGCGCAAATTCCTCTGAAGCGACAGAACTGCAACTTGGCATTGAAATGCATCGCGGTTCAGCCCACAGGCATCCGCAAACTTCCGTTCCAACAAACGCTGATCCGAAACAGGCACGTCGCGGCGAACATCGCGTGTAAACGACCCCAAATCATATCCGTCAGGGGCCAAAAACGCGTCTTGAAAATCAAGCAATCCAAACCGTCCGATCCCAGCCTTGGTAGGGTCCCAAATCAGGTTTTCAGAATGAAAATCCCTGAGCGATAAGGTCAATGTTTTCGACACCCGCTGTTCAAAAACATCTTTCATCGCCTCTTGGACAATCTGCTGATTTTGCCCGCCATAACGATCAAAAAGCGGGGAAAGCATGTCCCCCGCCATCACCGCATCCAAACGCGGCAGATCGACAATTTCAACCTGCCGCAACTGTGCCAACAGTCCAACTAACCCATCAAGCATTACGGGCGTTTCATCAGGCACCCGCAGCATATGTTCGGCCAATGACGTCGCGCCGAGATCTGTAATGACAAAGAACCCATTTTCTGGATCCGCGACCAAACATTCCGGCGCATTCATCCCAGCCGTACGCAAGACATCAGAAATTTCCAGAAACCGGCTATAGTCTTCTGTTTCAGGAGGAACATCTGCAAGGATGACAGATTGGTTTTTGGTCCAAACCCGAAAATATGATCGCGCCGACGCATCCGCCGCCAAGGGTTCAATCGACCAATCAGCATAGCGAGTCGTGTTCAAAAACTGTAGGCGGGATGATTGTCGATCCGCCATCAAATATCGCCCAACTGCGCAACAAACTCTTTGGGCCCTTCAACACTTGCGATGTGGTGGTCCACCCCGGCATTCAGTGTCAACCGGATCGGGTTCGCCGGTTCTAATGGGCCAAGCCGATCTGGCCATTCGATCAAACAAATCACGGTTTCAAACGCAGCTTGCAGGCCCAGCTCAATGATCTCATGAACGCCGCCCAGCCGGTATAGATCGCAATGCCAAATATCCCCGTTTGGATGATCGTAAGTTTGCACAATCGTAAACGTGGGCGAGGGAACGTCGATCAGCAGCCCAAAACGATGTTGGATCAAACTACGACAAAAGTACGACTTTCCCGAACCAATGTCGCCAGACAGCAGAACACAATCCCCCGGGCGCAGCAGGTCTGAAAACTTCTCGGCGAGGTGTCGTGTATCTTCCTCAGTGGAAAGCATGAAAGTCTTGGCGTCCAATAACATTGGTTAAGAGTATTCGCCAATCTCATGGCCGCAAGCACATTCAACGCATGGCGGGGATATTATCCTGACGCTCGACCAACCTGTTCATCACCATTGCGCTGCTGTGCTGCTTGGAGAATTTGACCATGATCATCCCACCACCAACAGATTGGACATGACAGACGATCTGTCGCCCATTGTTCAAAACAAAACTGTCGCGCCAAGGTGTCCTATCCGATTGAGAATTGGCAAAAGATTCGATGCGCCTCCAAACCCGCGTTGGCGAACTCGACCGAGTCCAGGTCTCAAGTGCGCCGTGCAAATCCACTGTTTGGAGAACATCATGCGGCTCATCCCACATTTCTGCATAGGCCGCGTTCGACAGCACAAGTGAGGACGAATGAGAGAAAACCGCAATCGCATCTGGCAACGCATCCAGAACGGACTGACTTGTTTCCAACTCCCCACGGAACCGGCGTGTCAAGGATACCTCTGCACTGACATCTTCAAACAGCAACGCAATGGCCCCATCCAAATGCGGCCGCCCCGTCACCCGAAACGTTTGCCCATCCGTCAGATTCCAAAGCTCGTGATAGGTGCCCAACTTTGCGTCATCGACCATCTGGGTTAACCCAATACGCCACGCTGTATAATCCTTCGGTTCCGGCAATTTGCCCGTCTCACGCAGTTGATCCAACACCGCCTCAATCGAAGGACGCGCGCTCAGCAGATTAATCGACAGCCCTGTCATCTGAACAAGCGCCGGGTTGAACATGCTCAAATTGTGGGACCGATCAAAAATTGCCAACCCAATCGAAAGCTGAGCAAAGGTCTTCGAAAACGTCTGGATAAACGCTTTTTGATCCCGCTCTGAACGCACCTGATCATTGGCATCCGACGCCACATGCAACGTCCCGTTTGCATTGGGAATGCTGGTAATATTGAACCAATGCTCCGCATCGTCCTTCGACAAAACAAGTGGCAGCGTGCTTTTCTGCGCAAACTCAGAATGTCTTGGGGGTCGCTTAAGGTCGTCAAAAAGCGGCTTTGCCGGCCAGATTGGAACGTCGATCTCTTGGTGCGGGTTGGCCCTGTCAGCATAGGACAAATAGGCACGACTGCACCACGTAACTTTGCCATCGTCATCTTCTTGCCAGATCAACTGCGGTGCGTCATGGGCGACTGTGCGCAACAATTCCAACTCTCGCAGCAACGACAGCTGATCTAGTCGGTGCAAAACATCGCGGGTCGTGGCAGGATCAATACCTTGCACCGTCAATCGGATCCGCGTCCCAGTCCGCTCTGCCGTTAGCGAAACATCTGGATTCACCTTGGACCGACAGCTTTCAACGCCATTGTCTGGGATGTCAGATAAAAACGCCTCAACACTCGGAAACTCCTCGCTCAATATCAGCAATGTCGCTTCCCAATCGGGCATATTATCAAGCTTCTTTGCAATCAGCTCTTCAGCCCCATCAGAGGCATGCTGCAATGTCATCCCCTCAAACAAAAACGACGGCGCAAACTTAGATGTACCCTGCGCGCCCTTGTATCGGGCAAGCCTCCGGGTTGGATCAAAGAGCCAATAGACAATCGCAGCGATCAAAATCGCAACAAAGCTGCAAACAACCAATTCTTGAAAAGTCACAAAAGACATACATCACCCCGATCCTGATCATGCAAAGATCGGCGACGAAGGTTAATTCTAAATTAAGCGCTCGTTCGGGTTTCAAAAGGTTTGTTTTCGCCCAATCCACCCGGCGTTTGGGTCAATCCAATATCAATCTGTTCACGCGACCACCGCACGACAACAACCGCGCCGCCAGTTGCCTGACCAGCCCACCCCGTTTCACCATGCCGACGGCCATTGCTAAACGACAATGTGGCACCTGATCGCTCCAATAGCGTCTTGGCGATAAACAGACCCAAGCCCATACCCTCATATCCCGGTCGGCTTGTTGCATCGGCGCCGGTCCGCCTACGTCGAACAAAAGGGTCGCCAATCCGTCCAATGACAGATTGCGGAAAGCCGGGGCCATCATCTTCGATTGTGATCGTGATGTCTTTTGCTGTCCAGTTGGCTTCGATATCCACATGCGCATCGGCAAAATCGACAGCGTTTTGAATGAGGTTTCTGAGCCCGTGAATAATCTCGGGTCGGCGCGCGATTGTTGGTTGATCCTGCAAATTGCTTTCCTCTGCAGTTACTTCCATCACCACCTGTTTGCCTCGGTTCAGATGCGGCTCTGCCGCTTCATCCATCACCGCCTGCAAGGGTGCTGTGCGCAAATGCAAATCGTCTTTTCCAGCGCGCCCCATCGAATGTAAAATCTCGCGACATCTCTCCGCTTGGTCCCGGATCAAAACAGCATCTTCCAAAAGCTCTGGTTGGTTTTCCAGCTCTTCCATCAACTCACTGCTGACCAATTTGATGGTCGCCAGCGGCGTGCCAAATTCATGCGCCGCCGCTGCAACAACACCGCCAAGATCCGTCAGCTTTTGTTCACGCGCCAGCGCAAGCTGCGTTGCCACCAACGCATCCCCCATTGCATGCATCTCATCAATAACTTGCCGCGCGTAAAACGACAGAAACAACACTCCCACAAAAAGGGCGACCCAAAACCCAAACTGAAACAGAAACGGCATGGTCAAAATTTCACCCGCGCTTGTGCGAATTGGGATATGCGCGATGCCAATCAAACTGACCAATCCAATGGCGATGCACCCCACCAACACCATGCTGCCGATCCCCAGAACAGTGGCCGCAATTGTCACAGGGGCCAAAATCAGCAGCGCAAAAGGATTGTTCAAACCCCCAGTCAGATAAAGCAAGAGACTAAGCTGCACGATGTCGAAAACCAGCATCAAGGTGGCTTCACGCCCCGACAAACGCTTGTTCTTGGGGTACAGGAAAATCGAAAACAGATTGGCCAAGACAGAGCAAATGATAATCAAGGACGCCGCGCCAACCTCAAGCTGCAAGTCAAAAAACCAGACAGCGACAAAAATCGCCCCAACCTGACCGGCGATTGCGATCCATCGCAAAATGACAAGCGTGCGCAAACGCACCCAGTTGCTACGCTGATGCTTTTGAAAAACTTGAAACTCTGAATCTGACATATCAGGATTGTGATCCGTTTCGTTTGCTCTGTCATTGATTTAATGGCAGGAGCAGAAGATCAATGATCAACTGGGATATTTCGGATGAGCAGAACCTTAGTGATTGTCGCAGTGGGGGGTGTCGCAGCGTTGCTTGGTGGCACACTTGCCGCCACCATGAGAGAGGCGCCAAACTGTTCAGGCGGCGCAATCGCTGGCGGATCAATCGGCGGACCATTTGAACTGATCGATGAAACAGGGCGCACCGTCACAGACACCGACGTCATCACAGAACCAACGATTATCTACTTTGGCTACACCTTCTGCCCTGATGTTTGTCCCATCGATTCCGCGCGAAACGCCACAGTCGTTGATATCCTTGATGAACGCGGGATCAGTGCAACACCGGTCTTCATCACAATTGACCCTGAACGTGACACGGTCGAGATCGTGCGCGACTACACCGAAAACTTTCACCCCAAAATGATAGGCCTAACCGGTGACGATGCCCAGGTCAGCGCCGCCGCCCGCGCATACCGCGTTGTCTACAGTCAGGCGGATGATGATCCTGAATTTTATCTGATGAACCACTCTGTCTTTAGCTATTTGGTCACACCAGAAGACGGGTTCGTGGATTTCTTTAGACGCGAAACAGGTCCCGAAGAAATCGCGGAACGCGTCGCCTGCCATGTCGGATCCTAGATCAGGCTGAAGTCGCGGCCAAAATCCCAGAAACCAAAATCGACGTCATTCATACAAATTAACCATGTGGAGTCGCACGGTGCGTTAATGCCGTAATTTCGGCATCAACGGTGTACAGGTTGTGTACGCGGTGTGTACAGGCTGTGACTCTGAATTTCCGAACAAACATTGAGGTTAACCCCGATTCTCAGCACATGACCTGTGGTGTACACCAAACCGTTGCACCAATCGCGCGCGGGGCCATTGTTTTCGGCCTTAGTTGACGGCAGGGTCCGGAGAGCTATTTTTTCTTACAAAGAGGAAATAATGCGACATGGCACTCGAAATGCACGATCTCGGACCTGACCCAAGCTTGTTGTTGGTCGACGATGATGAAGCGTTCTTGAAACGTTTATCAAAGGCCATGGAAAAGCGCGGATTCAAAGTGGAAATGGCAGAATCCGTCGCTGCTGGTAAGGCAATCGCCACAGCCCGCCCGCCCGCCTACGCCGTCGTGGATCTTCGGCTCGAAGACGGCAGCGGCCTCGATGTCGTTGAAACGCTGCGCGCGCGCCGCGCCGAAAGCCGGATCGTTGTTCTGACAGGCTACGGCGCAATCGCAACAGCCGTCGCCGCCGTAAAATTCGGCGCAACCGACTACCTTGCCAAACCTGCAGACGCGACCGATGTCACAAACGCATTACTGGCCACAAGTGACCAACCACCCCCGCCACCAGAAAACCCGATGAGCGCGGACCGCGTCCGCTGGGAACACATCCAACGCATCTACGAACTCTGCGACAGGAACGTAAGCGAAACAGCACGACGGCTGAACATGCACCGGCGAACCTTGCAACGTATCTTGGCAAAACGCTCACCACGATAGGCATGGGATAACTCCCTGTTTGATCCTCTGGCTGTGTGCGTATATGAGCCAACGCCAGACGCATCAGCGATGGGATACTTGCAATGCTTACGGTCATCATTCCTGCCCACAATGAAGAAGGCTACATTGGCCGCTGCTTGAAATCCGTTCTGGATCAGACAGTTACGCCCGACCAAACTGGTGGGCTTCAGATTATCGTTGCGGTGAACGGAACAACCGATGGAACAGTCGCAGAGGCATCCGCCTTCACCGACCAAGCGAAAGTCGCAGGTTGGACGCTAGATGTTCTCGACATCAAAGAGGGCGGCAAACCCATCGCCCTAAACAAAGGCGACGCCGCCGCCGGACCAATGGCCGAGGGCGACAGCCGCATCTATTTGGACGCAGACATCGTCATGGATGCCGAAGTTTTCGCGCAGATCCATGACGCACTTTCAAAACCGACACCGGCCTACGCCAGCGGCCAAATGGTCGTCACCGAAGCACAAAGCTGGGTCACACGAAAATTCATCCACCTTTGGCGCCGGGTCCCCTTTATGGCCACATCCGGTGCAACTGGCGCTGGGCTCTTTGCGGTCAACGCAGCAGGTCGCAAACGCTGGGGTGAATTTCCATCCATCATCGCCGATGACAGTTTCGTCCGATTGCAATTCGAACCCCACGAACGCACAGCCGTCGCCGCCTCGTTCTACTGGCCCCCTGTCGAAGGTTTCAAAGCGTTGGTAAAGGTCCGCCGCCGCCAAGACGCGGGTGGCGCACAAATTGCAGAACTCTACCCCGACCTCGTCGCCAACGAAGGCAAAGCACCGGTAAAGCCAAAAGATCACCTAAAACTGTTCTTAGGCTCGCCGCTCAGCTACGCGGTCTACGTCACGGTCATGTTGGCTGTGAAATTTGGCGCAACGTCGAACCAAACGGAATGGACGCGCGGCCGCTAAGGTCTAAAGCTCAAAACGCTTTATCACCCGATCCACCACTGTTCCGTCCTTGCGGGTATGATCGCCCTTGATCAGATCAAAATCCTGAAAACCCATCTTGGTATAATAGGCCAGACCACCGGTATTGTCCGACGTTATCATCGCCAAGATCGCCTTGGCACCATTCGCACGGGCGGCGGCTAATGTTCCCTCAAACAACGCACGACCCGCGCCCTTGATCGGGTTAACACGGTCCGTAAAGCTCCCTATCGAATAGATGCCGGGTTCAATTTCAAAACAGGCCTGAAAGCCGACAACACATTGATTATCAACAGCAACCAGCGTTGTTGCTGGTTCTTCCAAGTACTTCTGGGTCAGCCCGGCAACGGTATAAGGTTCTTCATATGCCGTTGATCCCCCAGCTGCGATAATCGGGTTCAATATCGCAACGCATGCTGGGATGTCTACTTTGGTCGTTTGGCGAACAATCAGTGTCATAGTTTATCAATCAACTCTTGATGGCGCTGTGTGAAATCGCGGCGCACGTCCATCGGTGGGCGTAGCCGGATAGAAAGATCAGCTGCTACGTTCGGGTCAGTTTTGCCGAAAAGCTTATCGGCCTCTGCAATTGTAAAGCCAGCGATCTGAACGGCTTCCATCCATGCACTGACCTTATCTGCCTTCTTGATCTGTCGTTTGATCGTTTGTGGAATTTTGGCCGGTAAGCCGAACCGCAAATGAATGGCTGCTGTCAAACGGTCGTCTAGGTCCTCGTACCCCGGACCAACCGCCGCCTTTACCGGGCTGATCATATCACCAATCACATACTCCGGCGCATCATGCAGCAGGGCCGCCAACTGCCATTTGATTTCTGACTTCGGGTACAATCGGTTAAACAGCTCCAACACCAACAACGAATGCTCAGCCACAGAATACGCATAGTCGCCCTGCGTTTGCCCATTCCAGCGCGCAACAAATGATAGCCCGTGGGCGATGTCCTCGATCTCGATATCAACCGGCGTCGGGTCCAGCAGATCAAGCCGGCGACCGGACAACATTCTTTGCCATGCTCTTGTTTGTGCCATGCGACCCCCTAGGTTCTTCGTAAGCGACTTACCGTTGTTGAACATTCCCGCCCGTGGTATCGCGCAGAAAATCTATCGCAAAGGATCGCCCGGATGGCAAAGGACTATATCGTTAAAGACATCGCGCTTGCTGAGTTTGGGCGTAAAGAACTGGATATCGCCGAAACGGAAATGCCGGGTTTGATGGCGCTACGTGCGGAATATGGCGATAGCAAACCTCTGGCAGGGGGCCGTATTGTTGGCTCCCTCCACATGACGATCCAGACCGCTGTTTTGATCGAAACGCTAGTTGAATTGGGCGCCGACGTGCGCTGGGCGTCGTGCAACATCTTTTCTACGCAAGACCACGCCGCTGCCGCCATTGCAGCAGGTGGTACGCCTGTTTTTGCGATCAAAGGCCAAAGCCTTGAAGAACATTGGGACTACCTCGACAAATCCTTCATGTTCCCAGATGGGGCAAACATGATCCTCGACGATGGTGGCGACGCCACATTGTATATTCTTCTCGGCGCGCGGGCCGAAGCGGGTGAAGACATCATCCCTGTGCCGCAGTCCGAGGAAGAGGAAGCCATCAAAGCGCAGATCAAAAAACGCATGGCAGAATCTCCCGGTTGGTTCACCAAAACCCGCGCAGCGATCAAAGGCGTGTCCGAGGAAACGACAACAGGTGTTCATCGCCTCTACGATCTGCACAAAAACGGTCAACTGCCGTTCCCCGCGATCAACGTGAATGACTCTGTCACCAAGTCAAAATTCGACAACAAATACGGCTGCAAAGAATCCCTCGTCGACGGCATCCGCCGCGCAACCGACACGATGATGGCAGGCAAGGTCGCCGTCGTCATGGGATACGGCGATGTGGGCAAGGGGTCAGCGGCGTCTTTGCAGGGCGCCGGAGCGCGCGTGAAAGTCACCGAGGTTGACCCGATTTGCGCGCTCCAAGCGGCAATGGATGGATTCGAAGTCGTCCTCCTCGAAGATGTCGTGGATAGCGCAGACATCTTCATCACGACCACCGGCAACAAAGATGTCATTCGCATCGAACACCTGCGCGAAATGAAAGACATGGCCATCGTTGGGAACATCGGCCACTTTGACAATGAAATTCAGGTCGCAGCGCTGAAAAATCACAAATGGACGAACATCAAAGAACAGGTCGACATGATCGAAATGCCAAACGGCAATCGCTTGATCCTGCTGTCCGAAGGGCGCCTGTTGAACCTTGGCAATGCCACGGGCCACCCGTCGTTCGTGATGTCGGCATCATTCACAAATCAGGTCCTCGCGCAGATGGAATTGTGGAACAACGGTGACGCTTACGAAGTCGGCGTTCACATCTTACCCAAGCATTTGGATGAAAAGGTCGCACGCCTGCACCTTGATCGGATCGGCGTTAAGCTGACAGAGCTTAAGAAGGACCAAGCGGATTACATTGGTGTCACGGTCGAAGGGCCGTTCAAGCCCGAGCATTACCGTTACTAATCCATGACAAGGGGTTCCAGTGGCCGCGGGAATTTTGTTCGCGCGGCCATGCTATTTGTATCCACGATTGCTGTGTTCGCTCTGGCCGTGGGCCTGTTCCACCCGGAAAGTCCGCTACCCGATGAATGGCACCCTCTAAAGCCACTTCATATTGCGGCTCCTGTGACACCGCTGACGGCGTGGAAACTTGATCAGGCTGCAAATGATCCAAAACAATGTCGCGCCATCCTCGCAGGTGCGGCACAGATGCGGTATCTGGATGACAAGCGTGTCGACGAAAATTGCGGTATCGCGCCAAGAGTCGAAATCGCTGCCGTCGGCGCATCTACGATTGGTACGATTGAAACAAACTGCGCAACCGCCTTGCGTTTGGCGATGTGGGAACAACACGGTGTTCAACCTGCCGCAGACCATTACTTGAATACCCAAGCGACCCGTCTGCGCCATGCAGGAAGCTATAGCTGCCGAAAGATACGCACCACCTCTGGCGGCTCAACCCAGTGGAGCAGTCATGCGATGGCTTTGGCCATAGATATAACCGGTTTTGACTTTGCAGACGGCACTCGAATACGCTTAATTGATGATTGGAACGGGGATTTAGACAAAAAACTGTTCTTACAGGCAGTCCGCGACAGTGCCTGTATTTGGTTCAGAACAACCCTCTCTCCAGACTATAACGCCTTGCATGCAGACCATTTTCACCTTCAAGCGACGGGTTGGGGCACCTGTCGATGATCCTCTGGTTTAAAGTTTCCCCTAATTTTTCCTTTGCGGCTCGGGAATCACCGCAGTAACGTGACGGCAATGCGTGTAGAAGAACTGTGCGCGACCCGCCCAATTGGGCCAATTCAAAAGTGGGGACACGAATATGGGTAAGAGAGACGAATGGATCGCAAAGTACGCTGAAGATCTGAAAACAAAGTGTGGCATGACACCAGACATGGACCTTTTGACAAAGGTAACCATCGGTTGTGGTCCGTCCATCTATAACGCGGATGCATCAACAGTCGCGGGTAGCCAGCCTGATGAACTTGAGACAGTTAAGAATAACTATCTTATGAAAAAGCTTGGCTTGGCCGACGGGCCAGAACTGATGGCAGCGATCAACGATGTGATCGAAGTCTACGGCAAGTCAGAGCGGAACAAATACCGCGCTGTTGTGTACTACATGCTGTGCAAAAAGTTCGGCAAAGAATCTGTTTATAGCTAAGCAGACGAACTAATTCTGGAAAACGCCTGCCGTTCTGGTGGGCGTTTTTTGTTTAGATGAGTGTTAACACCAAACCAATCACCGTCGCTGCAAGGATAGCATACCCGCTATCAATCACGGCAAGCTTCCAAGGTCGGTTTGAATAGCCGGTGTTGATGAAAATCCATGGTGCAATAAAGAACGCGCCAATCCCAAACCCAGATTGAATTCCTTTTCCGACTGCTGTGATATCGGCCAATGCAAAAGTGTGCCGCATCATTCCGGCGACGAGTAAGATCATTACAAAAGAAACAAGATAGGGGAGAGGTCCATCATTGACCGGTTTTCCATCATCGCCAACTTCGATGCCCGCGACTTCCATCCAAGGTTTTGCCAAAGCCATATAGTAACCTGCACCAACCGCAAATGCAGCGATCGTCGCAATCAAAACACTCAAGAATCCCATATCTTCCTCCAATCGGTGTCATTGCAGAGCAGCCCTAGTCGTTGAGCGATGTTGGATGAACGGTCCTTGACCCGCCAACTTTTGTCAAGAATTGCCTATCTTCGAAGCTTTGATGTCTAAGGCTTGGTCTGACCCATCTCGCAAACCTTCGCCCATTCTGCATCCGTGACGGGCTGAACAGACAATCTGGAATTCTTGACGAGAACCATATCCGACAGCTCTGGGCTTTTCTTGATCTGATCAAGGCTAACCGGCATTTTAAAGCTTCGAACCGCCCGAACATCAACGCAATCCCATCGCTCATCATTGGTCGTGCTGTCAGGGTGGGACAAGGCGCAAACCTCGACAATCCCAACGATTTCAAGACCGCTGCGGGAATGGTAGAAAAACCCAAGATCGCCAAGCGCCATCAGGCGCATGTTGTTGCGCGCTTGATAGTTGCGAATGCCATCCCACTCTTCACCGGAATCGCCTTTAGCAACCAGATCGTCCCAGCCAAAAACGTCCGGTTCAGATTTGAAAAGCCAATATGCCATAGCGGGAATCCTCTAGGTTTCTTCTTTCAAAGGACGGTTCATCAGCAAACCAACCGCGTCTTGAACCGTGATGGTGTCGTTACAAATCGCTGAGATCACAGAACAGACAGGAAGGTCGAGCCCATGTTGTTTTGCCAACAATCCGACAGCTTTCGCTGTTGCCACGCCTTCGACGGTCTTGGACGCATCGGGAGCCTGCCCCGCGCCAAGCGCCAAACCATAACAAAAATTTCGAGACAGCTTTGACGTGCATGTCAGCACGAGGTCTCCAAACCCGGAAAGCCCATTCAATGTTTCTGGCCGGGCGCCAAGGCATTCTGCAAGCTGTTGCATTTCCGAAAATCCACGTGTCATCAGTGATGCGCGCGCACTGTCACCCAAGCCAGCGCCAATCGTTATGCCTGCACCAATTGCGATCACATTCTTGAGGGCGCCACCTAGTTCTGCACCGATCGTATCAGTCGTCCGATATAGGCGAAGTGTAGACGTCGAAAGTGCTTTTTGCAGCGCACGATCTTGAGTTGTCTGTGCCAGCGTTAGTGCCGTTGGCAGACCGACAGCGATATCAGTAGCAAACGACGGACCTGTCAGCATAGCGATATCAGCGCTAGGAACGGCGTCTTTCAAGATTTCCAAAGGACCGACTAGGTTTTCTAAATCGATCCCTTTGCAGCAGGCAACAATCGTTCGATCCGTCAACTGACTGGCATAGCTTGATGCGACCTGACTAAGGGTCTGGGCAGGAACAGCCATCAGGATAATTTCAACGTTTGAAATGTCGGCGATGTCACCAGAGAATTTGATATTCTCGTGCATCGTGACATTGGGCAAATTTGGGTTGTTCCGACTTTTTTCCGTCGATGCCATGCGCTGGGCGTCACGCCCAATTACCACGACGGGATGATCATGGCTTGCATAGTTCATAGCCAATGCACTGCCGAATGCTCCCGCGCCGATCACTCCGATGGTCATGCTTTTGGTCCCTTCTTGCCAGAGCCGAGCATTGCTGGCCGTTGATCATCCAATGGCCAACGCGGCCGAGCAGAAAGCGCCATATCATCAAAATCGCCAGATTCGAACCGCGCCAATCCGGCATAGGCAATCATCGCGGCGTTGTCCGTACACAGGTTGAGCGGCGGTGCAATAAAGGAAATATGATAATTGGTGCAGACCTGTTCCAACTGCGACCGGATCTTTTGGTTGGCAGCGACACCACCAGCGACGGCAAGCGTTCCGTCCACCGCTTGATGAAGGCGATAAGCGGCAATCGCACTTTCTGATTTGCGGGCCAAAATGTCGACGACAGCATTCTGAAAGCTCGCGGCGAGGTCAGCTTGATCGCTTTTGGTCAAACCACCACTTTCTTCGACCGTCGCATCACGCGCGCGCAGCGCTGCTGTTTTGAGTCCGGAAAACGACATATCGCATCCGTCCCGATCCAAAAGTGGGCGTGGAAGTGAAAATCGCTTGGCGTTGCCACTTTGCGCACAACTCTCAATCGCTGGCCCACCGGGTTGCGGCAATCCCAACAATCGCGCGACCTTATCAAATGCCTCTCCCGGGGCGTCGTCGATCGTGCCACCAAGCCGTTCAAATTTATCTGGCGCATGGACGATCAGGAACTGACAATGCCCGCCAGACACCAACAACATCAAATAGGGAAACGGCACGGCATCCGTTAGTCGCGGGGTAAGGGCATGACCTGCAAGATGGTTGATCCCGATCAAGGGCAGACCAGTCGCGCTCACCAATCCTTTCGCTATCATCACCCCGGAAACGACGCCACCAATCAGGCCCGGCCCTGCCGTGACAGCAACCGCATCAACGTCTTTCAACGTGACGTCAGCCTCTCGCAAAGCCTGTTCAACAACGTGGTCCAGTTTTTCCGCATGCGCTCGCGCAGCGATTTCCGGAACAACCCCACCAAAGCTGGCGTGCAAATCATTTTGACCCAACACGATGTTCGACAAAATCGAGCAATCCGAAGACGTACCGCGCACAACGGCAGCGGCGGTATCATCACAGCTGCTTTCGATACCCAAAATGGTCGCTGGCTTGGTCATCAAACTCTCGGTTGCGGAACGTCAGCTTGCAGGTAACACTCCGACACGGCAGGAACAATCAAAGGGCGCCAAAAGATGACACCAATCTTGCTTGTGACACGTCCTGCCGCTGCAGCCGACCGATTCGTCGCGAAAGTCAGAAACGCAGCCAAAATCGAACTGAATGTGGTTTTGTCACCGTCTTTCACCATTGACCCTCTGCAGGTTGATCTGCCGGACGAAGGTTTTGATCATCTTATCGTTACGTCATTCAACGGTGTACATCAGGCAAAACGATTGGGCGCACCCAAAGGAACTCCGACTTGGTGTGTAGGCAAAGCAACGACTCAAGTTGCAATGGATCTGGGATTTGACGCTAGATTCGCTGGTGAAACGGCTGACACTCTCGTCAAGACACTCATAAAAGTTGCTCCACGGGGCGGCATCTTGCACCTGTCTGGCGTGCATACGCGTGGCAACATAGTGGAGCGTTTGACTCAAGCGGGCATGACTGCGCAGCGTATTGAAACATATAATCAATCTGTCCGTTCACCAACGGACGAAGCCATTACTGCCTTTGCGGGGAGGCATCCTATCGTCCTCCCCGTGTTTTCACCTCGTTCAGCATGTCTATTAAGCAGGCAAAAGGTTTCAGCACCTATTCATTTGATCGCAATGAGTTCCGCAGTGAAAGCAGCCTTTTTAAGTGAAACTTGGCTCAACTGCACCATTGCTGAGCAACCAACAGAGGACGAAATGGTCAATGCAACCGTAAAGGTTCTAAATCAGATCAGTTAGCGCGCTACGTGACTTGAGGGTCAGCGAAAGGCGCGATAACGTAGGCGGGTCGAATTTTTCGGACCAAAGACGGCAGGGGGTTACTAGGTGGCTAGAAAATCTAAGAAAAAAACAGGCAAGTCGCGGGTTGAATCATCTGCTGATGAACCGATTCCAACGATAGATGACCTAGATCAGCCTGTTGACGAACTGGCGTCTGTTGACGGTATCGAGGACGCAAAGGTGGTGGCGTCAACGGACGATTACATCGAAGCGTCGTCGAACGACGTTCTTACTGAAGATGTGGTAACGACGGAAAGCGCGGACTCATCGTACAATGATTCATACAATGAGACGACGGCCACACCGCCACCCGCAGTTGAAAAAAGTGGTGGAGGGTTTTTCCCACTTTTGATTGGCGGCCTAGTGGCTGGTGGTATCGGTTATGGCGTTTCCTATTTTCAATGGGCGAACCAAGGGTCCTCAGACACAGCACTGGCTGATCAGGCCGCTGCAATCAGCGCGCTTGAAGAAAAGATCGCTGCCCTTCCAGCGCCAACCGACATCGGTCCGTTAGAAGGTCAAGTTGCGGATGTAGCCGCAAGCGTCGGTTCAATCGACACAGCGGTGGCTGATCTGAACACAACGGTCACGAATCTAGACACGGCCGTGGTGGATTTGGGTCAGCAATTTACAGCTGCGACGGGCCGGATTGATGAGCTTGAACGTCGACCGAATTCTGATGGAACCTTTGCCGATACAGCCATTGCCGCTTTTGAGAGCGACCTTGACGTCCTTCGAGAAGAAATGGCCGCACAGCAGGCGACCCTTGGTGAAGAACTTACAGCTAAACAGACCGCCTTGGGCGAAGAAATGACGGCTCAACAAACAGCCTTGAGCGAAAAGCTGGCAACCCAACGCGAAGAACTGCAAGCCATGGTTGCTGCTGCTTCCCAGCAATTGGAAGCGACGCGTGAGGAAGCGATCTCTATCGAAGAGAATGCCGTTGCGACGGCGCGAAAGGCGACAGCCCGTACCGTTTTGACACAAGTTCAAGAGGCGATGGATACGGGCACCCCGTTAGGCGCACTTCTGTCAGATCTTGATGGTGCATTGGATGAACCAATTCCAGACGCCCTTACCGCGGTAAGCGATGGCGTTCCGACGCTTGACGAACTAAAGGCATCTTATCCTGAACAAGCGCGCGCTGCGCTCTCTATCGCTCGATCCGAAGGTGTTGATGGCGAAGAAACCAGCGGTTTTGGTTCATTCCTGCGGAATCAACTCGACGTTCGTTCTGTCGAACCTCAGGACGGGGATAGCGCAAATGCGATCCTGTCCCGTGTAGAAGCAAACGTAAACGACGGCCAACTCAATGATGCGTTGGCGGAAATAGCCGGATTGCCGGAAGTTGTACGTGGTGCACTTTCGGATTGGGTGGGGCAGGCAGAACTTCGTGCTGCCGCCTTGGACGCTGTTGCGACCCTGTCCGATACATTGAACATTAACTGAAGGCTGCCCTCATGCTTTGGTCACTGATTAAAATTCTTGCCTTTGTCGTCGTCATTACGGCGTTGACGTTTGGCGCAATGAAATTGCTCGACGTTCCTGGTGGTGCAACCATTCAGATTGCGGGAATCGAACTTTCCCTCACACCTCTGCAACTTGTCTTTGCACTTGTCGCCCTTTTCGTTGCTGTTTGGCTGCTGCTGAAAATCGGCGCCTTCCTGATTGCAGCGTTCAAGTTTTTGAATGGCGACGAAACGGCAATCTCGCGTTACTTCCAGCGCAACCGCACAGCCAAAGGGTATGACGCCTTATCCGAAGGAATGCTCGCGCTTGCATCCGGCGAAGGTCACCTTGCGATGACGAAAGCGGCCAAAGCGGAAAAGCTTTTGAACAAACCAACGCTGACCACATTGCTAACAGCCCAAGCCGCAGAAATGACCGGCGACACGCGGACAGCTGAAGAAAGCTATAAGCGTTTGTTGAAAAGCGATGAAACACGGTTTGTGGGTGTGCGCGGATTGCTAAGCCAAAAACTTGCGTCAGGTGATACCGACACAGCAATGGCCCTGGCGCAAAAGGCATTCGCCTTGAAGCCGAAGCATGAAAATACGCAAGATGTCTTGCTTCAACTTCAAGCCGAAAAGGAAGACTGGACAGGTGCCCGCGAAACGCTCAACGCAAAGCTGAAGTCGGGCAACATGCCTCGTGACGTTCACAAGCGTCGTGATGCTGTCCTCGCTCTGTCCGAAGCAAAAGACGTGCTAGAAGACGGCAATGACATCGAAGCCCGCGAAGCTGCGATCGAAGCAAACCGTCTGTCACCCGACCTGATCCCAGCAGCTGTTATGGCCGCCCGTGGATACATTGAAAACGGAAAGCCACGGAATGCGTCGCGCATTCTGTCCAAAACATGGGGCGCGCAGCCGCACCCAGAATTGGCAGCTGCCTTTGCAGAGATCATTCCGGATGAAACGCCTGTTCAACGGCTTAAGCGGTTCCGCACGCTGACAAAGCAGCGTCCAGATGATGCAGAAACAAAAATGCTCCTTGCCGAATTGCACATCGCGGCAGAAGATTTCCCAGAAGCGAAACGTGCGCTTGGCAATTTGATCGACGAAGATCCAACAGCCCGCAACCTGACGCTGATGGCCGCAATCGAACGTGGTGAAGGTGCCGACGACGCCGTGGTGCGTGGATGGTTGGCCAAAGCACTGACCGCGGATCGTGGACCGCAATGGGTATGCGAAAGCTGTCAGAACATTCACCCAGCTTGGGTCCCCGTTTGTGCCAATTGCGGTTCGTTCGATACCCTTGCATGGAAGCGACCGCCTAGCGGAGAGGTCGCTATGCCTGCTGGTGTGGAAATGCTGCCATTGCTTGTCGGTAACGATAAACCAGCAGAGATCGTTGTGGCCGAAGAAATCATTGAGGCAGACGTCGAAGTGGTGGAAAAAGTCGTCGAAACGGCCGCGGACAAGTAGTTTTACGCGCTGGCATCTGAAAATCACGGATGCCAGTACGACCTTTCATATGTCTTACGGGCTAACCGATGGTTGGGTATCAGAAAAGCAATTGGACCTTTACCGCTTGCTGTCGATCCGATGCCAAATCAAATGCTTCTACCGCTTTTGCTGCGGGCAAGCTTTGCGTGATGAGCGGTCTCACGTTCAATTGTCCCTTTTGCATCATTTCGACAGCGGTAAAGAACTCTGTATGAAAGCGGAATGACCCTTTCAGTTGAATTTCTTTCGCGGTCATGGCCTGCATCGGCAGCGTCATATCCCCGCCCAAACCAAGTTGCACGATTGTCGCGCCGGGCCGCAGGGTGGGAACCGCTGCGGCAAGGGCACTGGCCACGCCACTGCATTCAAACAAGATATCAAAATGGCCTTTACCGACTTCATACTCAGAAAGACCCGCAGCGTTTATCGTAACATTTATCGTGGTGTCAGCACCAACCTCCGCCGCTTTTGACAGTGTAAATTCGGCGATATCCGTCGCGGCAATCTCAATCGCGCCAGCCTGACGCGCGACCAAAACAGCCAATAATCCAATTGGCCCACATCCCGTCACCAACACGCGCTTTCCCATCAGGTCGCCGGCATGTTTGCCCGCATGAAGCACGACAGCGAGGGGTTCCGCCATGGCGGCCTCACCAACTGTTAGGCCATCTGCGACAGCGCATTGCCCGCTATTCACAACAAGGTAGTCTTGAAAGGCACCTTGAATATGTGGAAACGGCATCGCTGAACCGTAAAAGCGCATATTCAGACAATGGTTTTGCGAACCTTCCCGGCAATATTGGCAAGCGTCACACGGACGCGAAGGTGAGACGGCGACAAGCTGTCCTATCTCTAACCCTTCGACACCTTCGCCCAACCCATCCACATATCCAGAGACTTCATGGCCAAGGACCATTGGTTCCTTCAATCGGATCGAACCAAATCCACCATGATTGTAGTAATGAAGATCAGAACCGCAGATCCCCCCAGCGGCCATCTTGATACGCAGTTCGCCCGGCCCCGGCGCTGGCACGTCCCGATCTTCAATCCGCAAATCTTTTGCAGCGTGGGCGACGATGGCTTTCATAGTATCCTCTAAAAACGCTACTGGGCGAAATTGGCAGTTTGTGGATGCGTTGTCTGAACTTGGCTAAGTGATAGCCCAATTGACAAGCGATGGTATACCAAAATAGCGTGCAGGACGCGCCTAAAAACCGAACAAAGGAATGTCAGTGGCTGATCTATTTTCGCTCAAGGGCAAAAGAGCCCTCATCACGGGTTCATCACAAGGCATCGGCTTTGCACTTGCGCGCGGACTATTTGGAGCTGGGGCAGAGGTCGTTCTAAACGGACGCAATTTGGAAAACCTAGCCGCTGCTGCAAAGAAACTTCGCAATGAAGGCGCCACGGTCTATGAACTCGCCTTTGATGCAACAGATCACGACGCCGTGCGCAGCGCAGTTGATGATTTTGAAAACGGCACAGGTCCGATCGATATTCTGGTCAACAATGCCGGGATGCAGCATCGAACAGAGCTTGAAAATTTTCCCGCGGATGCGTTCGAAAAACTGCTGCAGACGAACATCGCGTCTGTCTTTCATGTGGGCCAGGCTGTTGCGCGACACATGATCGCCAGAGGTGCTGGAAAGATCATCAATATCGCGTCTGTTCAAACCGCACTTGCCCGTCCGGGAATCGCGCCATACACGGCGACCAAAGGCGCGGTTGGCAATCTGACGAAAGGCATGGCAACGGATTGGGCGCAACACGGATTGCAGTGCAACGCCATCGCGCCCGGATATTTTGACACGCCTTTGAATGCCGCCTTGGTTGCTGACCCCGAATTTTCTGCATGGCTGGAAAAGCGGACACCGGCAGGCAGATGGGGCAACGTCGAAGAACTGGTCGGCGCTTGCGTCTTTCTTTCGTCTGCAGCGTCCAGTTTTGTGAACGGCCACACGCTTTATGTTGATGGTGGCATCACCGCGAGCCTATAATGCACTTTATCTTTATGGGCGTCTCAGGATGTGGAAAATCAACTGTTGGGAAAGCCGTCGCAAACATTTGCGGTATGTCCTTTATCGACGGGGATGATTTACACCCTCAATCGAACATCGAAAAAATGTCTCGGGGCGCGCCGCTTAACGATCAGGACCGCGCGCCTTGGTTGAAAGCAGTGGGGCAGTGTTTGGATCAGGCGTTGGGGCCAACCGGCATCGGGTGTTCTGCGCTGAAATACTCTTATCGCGACATCATCCGCGCCCAAGCTGGCCCGGTTCATTTCCTGCATTTGTACGCTGACCAGGATGTCTTGGCCGAACGGGTCAAAAACCGCGCAGATCATTTTATGCCGACAACTTTGCTCGACAGCCAATATCAAACACTGGAAAACCTACGCGACACTGAACTTGGCCTAGTTATCAATATTGACCAAGCATTTGATCAAGTCGTCGCGGATGCCATCCGCTATGTTCGTTCTGTGCTCATGGGCGCACAGCCGCGCGTGACCTAAGTGGTCATATGCTGGTTCAGCCAAGGCCCATGATGCGCACCATCTTTATCGACTCGTTCAAAACTATGGGCGCCAAAGTAATCGCGCTGCCCTTGCAGCATATTGGCGGTCACACGTTCTGTCGTTAGCGTATCAAAATAGGCCAGCGCGGCACCAAGTGCCGGAACAGGCAGGCCCGCGATTTGTGCCGCAACAGCTGTCTTGCGCAAGCCGTCAATATTATCGCTAATGATCTTTTTGAAATGCGCAGATAGGGCTAGATTTTGATCAGGTTCCTTATCCAATGCCTTGGACATATCGCTCAACATTGCGGATCGGATGATGCACCCTTCGCGCCAGACCTCGGCAATGGGGGCCATAGGAAGTGACCAATCGTATTCTTCGCTGGCTTTGGACAGCAGATCAAAGCCTTGCGCATAACACAGTACTTTCCCCGCGATCAGCGCCTGCTCAATCTCATCAAGCGACAACGCTCCGTCAGGAAGTTTGCGATCCTTGATCCCATAAGATGCGGCACCTTCTAGGCGCAAATCTCGCGCTGCAGACAAGTTGCGCGCACCGACCGCCGCTTCGATAACCGGAACAGCGGAGCCTAGCATCTGGCTTTCGATCACCGTCCAGCGACCCGTGCCCTTTTGCCCGGCCCGATCAAGGATAATGTCAAGAACGGGTTTGGATGTTTCAGGATCAATCGCCGATGCGACCTTCCCAGAAATTTCAATCAGGTAGCTTTTCAGCGGTCCTTTGTCCCAGTTCGCAAAGACATCACCACATTCAGCGGCCGTCATGCCCATACCATCGCGCATCAGCCCATAGGCTTCGGCAATCAATTGCATATCTGCATATTCGATGCCGTTGTGCACAGTTTTTACGAAATGACCGGCACCACCCGGCCCCATGTATGTTGCGCAAGGTGCGCCATCATATTTGGCCGCAATAGCGTTCAAAATCGGTGATACGCGATCCCAAGCGGATTTTTCGCCACCGCCCATGATCGACGGTCCAAACCGCGCACCTTCTGCCCCGCCAGATACGCCAATACCCAGATAGGGGTGTCCGTTTTCTGATGCCTCCGAAGATCGGCGCTGCGTGTCATGAAAATTCGCATTGCCTGCGTCGATGATCAAGTCATCATCGTCCAGTAGTGGTCGTAGTTTTTCAATCTGTTGATCTGTTGCCGAGCCTGCAGGAACCATCAGAATAATACTGCGCGGCTTGGCGATTGCCGTGACGAAATCTTTAAGGTCTGCGCAACCAGTGAACTTCGGTGCCAATGAGCCAGCCTTTTCCAAGAACTCAGGAATCCGAGAAGCGGTTCGATTATGGACCGCCACGGTAAATCCGTTGTCTGCAATGTTCATCGACAACATCGCCCCCATTGTCCCCAGTCCTATCAACCCAATATCTGCGCCCGACATTTCTATTCCTTTTGAGTATACCAGTGAGTACGACCGTACCTCAGTCATCGGAAAGACAAAAGGTGCGTCGTTGTCCGGCTCAACTTTTTCGACCTAGATCAGATCGTATTCCCGGGCTGCTTAATCGTACTTGGCGAGTTCCGCAATTTGGTATACCATTTTTCAAAATGGACTGAGGGAATTTTCATATGGGCGGATCAGTTGCAATATTTGGATTGGGTGCAATGGGCTCAGGCATGGCAGGTTCATTGCTGCGCGCTGGTCTGACGACCCATGGTTTTGACATTAACACCGACGCCGTCGCGCGGTTTCGTGCTGCAGGTGGGGCGGCTGGTTCGATCGAGGAGGTCGCATCTGGCCTTGCTTGTGTTGTCATCGTCGTCGTGAACGCAGCACAGACCGAAGCCGTCTTGTTTGGTTCGGATGGTATCGCAGCAAAACTAAAGCCCGGAACGGCCGTTATTGCCTGTGCCACTATGGCACCCGACGTTGCTAGAGATTTGGCAAAGCGGTGCGCTGATCTTGGCTTGCACTATCTTGATGCCCCTGTATCTGGCGGCACGATCAAAGCGGGGGAGGGGACATTATCGATCCTTGCCTCCGGTAGTCCCGAAGCGTTTGAACAGGCGCGTCCTGCGCTGGACGCCATCGCAGCACAGGTCTTTGAACTGGGCGATAAGGTCGGCGCTGGGTCTTCGATGAAAGCTGTCAATCAAATGCTTGTGGGCATCCAAATCGCGGCAATGGCTGAGGCCATGACATTTGGAATGACCCAAGGCGTGACGCCTGAAAAGTTCTTAGAAGTCATTCGTCAGTGTGCGGGAACCAGCTGGGCGCTCGAAAGCCGCGCACCCCATGTGATCGCGGGTGACTATACACCGCTGAGTGCGGTCGACATTTGGCTCAAAGATCTTGGCATTGTGCTGGATATCGCGAAAGGCGCAAAGTTTGGCGCGCCACTAACGGCGGCCGCATTGCAGCAATATTTGGCTGCATCCGGATCTGGGCTGGGGGCAGAGGATGATGCGGCTATCGCAAAGGTCTATGCGCGAAATGTGAACCTAACATTGCCAGGGGAGGCATAGACGTGGCCGCGCTGTTTGGGGCGATTGCGGATGATTTCACCGGGGCCACCGATCTTGCTGGGCTTTTGGCGCGCAGCGGTGCACGCGTATCCCTGCGGATCGGCGTCCCCAAAGAACCCGAGTCCGACCCGGCCCCGTTCGAAGTTATCGCGCTCAAGATAAGAACAGAACCTGTCTCGCAGGCTGTTGAACAAGCGCTCGCCGCTCTGGACTGGCTTCAAGGCGCTGGTGTGACGCGGTTCTTTTGGAAATATTGTTCCACGTTCGATTCAACGCCAGATGGAAATATCGGCCCGGTTGCCGAAGCGTTAATGCATAAACTCGGCGCCAAGCAGACTACCTATTGCCCTGCGTTCCCAGAAAACGGGCGAAGCATTTTCATGGGCAATCTGTTCGTCGGTCAGCAGCTATTGGCAGAAAGTCCAATGAAGGATCATCCGCTCACCCCGATGCGTGATAGTAACTTGATGAGGCTACTTCAGCCGCAAGTTACGGGTGAAGTCGGATTGGTCGATCGGTTGACGGTTGCAAACGGTGCAACGGCCCTTCGAAAGGCACTGGATACCGGCCCCCGTCATGTCATTCTTGATGCTGTTGCAAATTCAGACCTAACCACAATTGCAAAAGCGTGCCGGGATGAACTGCTGATGACTGGTGGGTCTGCCGTCGCTATGCCGTTACCTGACCTTTATCGAAAAGACGGGCTTCTCAACGATGATGGCGCTGAAACGTCATTCAATCCACCCGCGGGGAAAGGGATCATCCTGTCAGGGTCCTGTTCAGCCATGACGCAGGCACAAGTCAAAGCTTATCAAAAGATCGGCCCCTCGTTTCGCCTGAACCCGATTGAGCTGAACTCTGGTGGAATTGAACCGGTGTTGGAATGGCTCGGCGCGCAAACGACAACGCCGCTGGTTTACGCCACCGCCGCGCCTGATCAAGTCCGCGCCGCACAAGAACAGCTTGGAACTGAAAAGGCGGGAGCATTGATCGAGGACACGCTCGCGCAGATTGCGGTTGCAGCGCGGGGTATGGGCGTAAGGCGCTTTGTCGTTGCAGGGGGTGAAACATCAGGCGCTGTGACCAAAGCGCTGGCCGTATCGCGTTTGGATATCGGACCCGAAATTGCACCGGGTGTGCCTTGGTGTTCGGCGCAGAGCGGAGGCGAAAAGGTCGCTTTGGCGCTTAAGTCAGGTAACTTTGGCAATGAAGATTTCTTTCAAACGGCGATGCAGATGGTGGATGTAACATGACGAATGACTCCAAGTTGCGAGAGACGATTTGCATGCTCGCAAAATCAATGTTTGATCGTGGGCTCACTGGCGGGTCCAGCGGTAACATCTCCGCAAGAACGTCGGATGGGGGCTTGCTCGTTACGCCGACGGGTTCGTGCTTTGGTCGTTTGGATCCCGGGCGCCTTTCGTTGTTTGATGCCACTGGCGCGCATATCGGCGGTGATAAGCCAACCAAGGAAATGCCCTTACACAGCGCATTCTATGAAACGCGCAGTACTGCTGGGGCCGTTGTTCATCTTCACTCTTGTCACTCCGTCGCGCTGTCGATGATGGAAGACGTTGACGCGGACAACTTTCTTCCTCCGCTGACACCCTATGCGATCATGAAACTGGGTAAGGTTAAACTGCTGCCCGTTTTCCTTCCCGGGGACCCTGCGATGGGCGATGCGGTGCGCGGTCTGGCTGGAAAGCGCAGCGCGGTTATGTTGGCCAATCATGGCCCCGTCGTCGCCGGTAAAGATGTCGAGGCAGCCTGTTATGCCATCGAAGAACTCGAAGACACAGCGCGCCTTGAAATGATGACGCGCAGCCTTCCGCGGCGCATGATGAATGCCGCCCAGATCAACGACATTGTCACGAAATTTCAAGTGGAGTGGGACGACTAATGCAGTTTTCCGCAAATCTAGGCTTCCTTTGGGCGGACCGACCATTGCCAGAGGCCATCATCGCCGCCAAAGCTGCTGGATTTCATGCGGTGGAATGTCATTGGCCGTACGATGTCCCTGCAGCAGATGTTGCAAAAGCATTGTCGGACACCGGTCTAAAGATGTTGGGTCTGAACACGCACCGTGGTGAACCGGGTGAAAACGGGCTATCCGCG
Organism: uncultured Paracoccaceae bacterium; assembly: GCA_937922155.1. Taxonomy (GTDB): domain Bacteria; phylum Pseudomonadota; class Alphaproteobacteria; order Rhodobacterales; family Rhodobacteraceae; genus Cognatiyoonia. The sequence continues at coordinate 33,665 of CAKZVL010000152.1, forward strand.
TTGCCCGGAAGAGAGGATGAAGCGCGCGCCGCCGTCGACCAAGCGCTGGCCTACGCTGACGCAACGGGGACTGCAAACGTCCATGTCATGGCAGGTTTTGCAAACGGGCCTGCCGCCGAAGCTGCGTTTATCAAAACCCTGCGCTACGCATGTGAAAAGGCAGGCGACAAGACGATTTTGATTGAACCGCTTAACCATTACGACGCATCGGGATATTTTCTGCAGACAACCGCACAAGCCGAAGAAATCATAGCGAAAGTGGGTGCCGCAAATCTAAAGCTGATGTTCGACTGCTATCATGTCCAACTTATGGAAGGGGATGTGAGCAACGCGCTAGAGCGGTTAAGGCCAATCATCGGGCACGTGCAGGTCGCCTCTGTCCCGGATCGCGGCGCACTTGATCACGGGGAGCTGAACTATCCGCATATTTGGAACGTCCTTACGCGTATTGGTTGGGACGCACCCATTGGCGCCGAATACAAACCCGGTGGCGATACGGATGCGACGCTTGGGTGGTTGAAAGACCATCAATCCTAGACGATCCAGATGGTATACCGAATTTTTCTTGTCAGACTCGGCTAACCCTTCCAAGATACAGACCAAGAGGGATGGGGAGGACAGCACGTGGAAACCGAAAGGTCAAACGTATCGCTAGAACGCCGTGCTTGGGCGATCCGACGCAACGCGTTGCTCATGGGTGAGGTGCAAGGACAAGGATACATCGGGCAGGCGCTGGGCGTCGCGGATGTGTTGGCTGTGTCCTATTTTCATGCGCTTACTTACCGTGCTGACGACCCCGAATGGGACGGGCGCGACAGGTTTTATCTGTCCATCGGTCATTATGCTATCGCCCTATATGCTGCGATGATTGAAGCAGGGATTTTGCCAGAGGATGAAATCGGCACCTATGGTATGGATGACAGCCGAATGCCGATGTCTGGCATGGCGGCCTATACGCCGGGCATGGAAATCACTGGAGGTTCGCTGGGCCATGGTTTGGGGATCGCTGTTGGTGCGGCATTGGGGCTAAAGCGAAAAAAGAACCCAGCGTTTGTCTACAACATGCTGTCCGATGGGGAGCTTGGCGAAGGGTCCACATGGGAAGCGGTTATGTCTGCCGTCCAATGGAAACTTGATAACCTGATCGCCGTGGTCGATTTTAACAACCAACAGGCGGACGGACCCACAACGCAAGCGCTGGCGCAAGTCCCAGAGGCCGCAAAATGGGACGCCTTTGGATGGTTCGCACAAGAGGTTGATGGCAACGACATGAATGCCGTCGTCGCAGCCTTTGATGCCGCGCGACATCACAAGGGTGCGCAGCCGCGTGTGATCATCTGCAACACCAAAATGTGCAAAGGTATCCCGTTCCTCGAAGATCGCGAAATCACGCATTTTGTCCGTGTTGAGCCCGAAGAATGGGCCAAGGCCCTGTCGATTTTGGATGAGGGGAAGCCTGCATGAACAAGCAAGAATTATCCCGCCGTCAATCCAAATACACCGCACGGGTCGCGCCGAAGGGAGAGCGGTTAGCAACCTCTGCCATGATCGCGTCCTTAGATAGTGAGGGACGGGACACAATCGCGGCCCCCTTTGGTCATGCCTTGGTGGATCTCGCCAAGACGCGCGAGGACATCGTTGGCCTCACGGCGGACCTGTCAAAATACACTGACCTGCACGTTTTCGCCAAAGCCTATCCAGACAGGTTTTATCAGATGGGTATGGCAGAGGCGGTTTTGATGTCGGCGGCTGCTGGCCTGGCGCGTGAGGGATTCACGCCGTTCGCAACAACCTATGCCGTCTTCGCGTCCCGTCGCGCCTACGATTTCATCATCATGGCGATTGCAGAGGAAAACCTGCCGGTCAAAATCGTCTGCGCTTTGCCGGGCCTAACCACCGGCTATGGCCCCAGCCATCAGGCGACGGAAGACTTGGCAATCATGCGAGGGATGCCCAATCTGACAATCATTGATCCTTGTGATGCGGTTGAGATTGATCAAGCAACGCGTGCCATCGCCGATCATCCCGGCCCGGTTTATATGCGCTTGCTGCGCGGGCAGGTCCCCAATGTGCTGGGGGAATATGGATATAAGTTCAAGCTTGGCAAAGCACAGATGCTGCGCGACGGGCGTGACGTTTTATTCGTTTCGTCTGGGTTCATGACCATGCGCACGCTGGATGCCGCCAAGGCGTTGCAAAAGGACGGTGTTGATTGCGGTGTTCTGCATGTGCCGACGATCAAACCGCTTGATACCGAAACTATCATTGCAGAGGCATGCAAAGGCGGCCGCCTTGTTGTGACGGCTGAAAACCATTCTGTTACGGGTGGACTGGGCGAGGCTGTCGCAGCGACGTTGATGCGCGCTGGCGTCCATGTTCCGTTCCGCCAAATCGGATTACCGGATGCATTTTTAGATGCCGGTGCCTTGCCCACACTTCATGATCAATATGGCATTTCAGTTGATGCGGTAACAACCTCCGTCAAAGGATGGTTGGCATGAAGCTGCTAAATGGGAGGTCAGCGATCATCACTGGGGGCGCCAGCCCGCGCGGTCTTGGCAAGGCAACGGCGCAGTTGTTTGCTGAACACGGTGCGCGGGTTGCCATCCTTGATCTGGACGGCGCTGACAGTGCGGCCGCTGGTCTTCCCGGGGACGGGCACATCGGGCTGGTCTGCGATGTCACTGACAAAGGCTCTTGCGAGGCTGCGGTGCTGGATGTCATCGCCCGATTTGGACAGGTTGATGTTCTGGTGAACAACGCGGGGATCACCCAACCGCTCAAGCTGATGGAGATTGGCCCCGAAAACTACGAAGCCGTTCTTGATGTGAACCTGCGCGGTACGCTTTATATGTCTCAAGCGTTGATTCCACACATGCGCGGGCGTCAATCTGGATCAATCGTGAATATGTCCTCTGTTTCCGCTCAGCGGGGTGGAGGTATCTTTGGTGGCCCGCATTATTCAGCGGCTAAGGCAGGTATACTCGGGCTGACAAAAGCGATGGCGCGTGAATTGGCACCCGATGGCATCCGATCCAATGCGATTTGTCCGGGTTTTATCGACACGGACATCACCGCTGGAAAGCTGACGAACGAAATGCGCGCGAACGTACTTGCTGGGATACCAATGGGGCGAGCTGGTACGGCGCAAGACGTGGCGGGTTGCTGCCTTTTCCTAGCCTCGGATTTGTCGGCATATGTCACGGGGTCAGAGGTGGATGTGAACGGCGGGTCACTGATCCACTAGGGTTGCTGCATCATCCTGACTGATCGAACTGAGGATATCACGCTTCAGATTACCGATATGCGTCATGATCTTTTCGCGGATTTCCACCGGGTTGCGATCTTGAAGGGCAATAAGAATTTCATTGTGATGTGCGACGACGCGGTCACGGTTGCGCCGCTGGACAGCAGCCAGAAAGCGACTGCGCCAAAGGCGCCGTAGAAATGTACGATGAATATCGGCAAGGGGTGCATTGTGCGCGGCCAAGGCGATGGCACGGTGAAAGCTCATATCAATTTCGAACAGATCAAGCGGGTCGACATGATCAAACTTGGCGTCGATTTCGGCTTGAATGACAGCAATGCCGGCGATGTCTGCATCCGTGGCACGCTCGCAAGCCAGTTCAGCTGACAGGATTTCGACTGCAAGTAGCACCTCTATATCATCAGACACTTGCTTGGCCGTTGGCACCGATACGATTGGGCTACGGGCCGGGCGCAGTTCGATCAGGCCTTCTTTGGCTAGAATGCGGATCGCTTCGCGCAAGGGTGTGCGGCTGACGCCCATCTCATTTGCGTTGTCGCGTTCTTTGACGGTCGCGCCAGGTGCCAGCTTGCCGCGCAGTATGTCACGGCGCAGCTGATCGGCGATTTGTTCGGCAAGGATTTCTTCGCTCATTCTACGGTGACTAACCTATTCTTGCTGTCGTGCAACCGATCTGCGACGTATTCTCGATTTGGTATACCAAAAATGCTTGCGAGTCGAGGACAGTGCCGCTAACGTCTTCTGAGATGGTATACCATCCACCTGCGGACCAATGGAGGGGTCTGTGGCCAATTAAGGCGATGAGACCGTCGCCAAGGGAGGAAAAAAATGAAACTGAAATCAAATCTTATGATGGCTGCCGCCGCGGCTGCGGTTGTTGCGGCACCTGCGTTTGCGCAGGACGTCACACTGCGTATTCAAACGCACTACGCGACAGAGCATCCAACTGGCAAAATGCTGGCGACTTGGATCGACGACGTCCAGACAATGTCTGGTGGCGAAATCGCGATCGAAATGTTCTATTCATCATCCGTTGTTGCGACTGTTGAAACATTCGACGCGGCTATTAACGGCATTCTTGATTGCGATGCGACTGGCGGTGCTTATCAGACTGGTAAGAACCCAGCATTCCAATTCGTTGGCGACATCATGGGCGGCTACGACACGCCTTGGCAGCAGTATAGCTGGCTTTACTATGGTGACGGCTATGAAGCCGCGCAGGAATTGTACAATGCCCAAGGTATGCAGCTGATTGGCTGGGCCATTTATGGTCAGGAATCTTTCGCATCCTCAAAGCCAATCTCTGGTCCACAAGATCTGGTGGGATGGAAATTCCGTTCACCTCCAGGCATGGAAACAGAAATCTTTGAAAAGCTTGGTGCGTCGCCGATTGTGATGGACTTCACCGAAATCTTTACTGCGCTTGAAACCGGTATCATCGATGGTGCTGACGCATCTGGTCTGGCCAACAACGTGGGCCTCGGTCTTTACGATATCGTTAAGCACGCGAACTATCCTGGTTTCCACTCAATGCCATCTGACCACCTTGCTTGTAACCAAGCGGTCTGGGAAGGCCTTGATGAAAAGCACCGTCGTATCATTGATACTGCATGGCAGAAGCTTGCTTTCCAAATTGCGATGGCCAACGAAAAAGCCAACACAGAAGCGGCGGCTATGCTGCAGGCCAGTGGTGTGACGCTTTATGACTGGTCCGTAGAAGACAAAGCAGCCTTCCGTGTTGCGGCGCAAGAAGCTTGGGACGATTGGGCAACACGTAGCCCAGAAGCGGCAGCACTTGTGGAAAGCCACAAGGCATACCTGACCCAGCTTGGTCTGATCGGCGGTTAAGCTGTTGGTCGCCTAGCGACAAAGACAGAGAGGCGGGTCGTTTGGCCCGCCTTTTTCAACCGGGTTCAATCCCGGACGCGACCATGAGGGGAGGCATGTGATGCACGAAAATTCGCTATTGCTTGGACGTCTACGCGGTCCAGTAAAGTTGCTGATGATTTTATCAATCGCATTTACACTGGCGCTTTATGCTTACCTTGTCGGGCTGCGTATATTTGATAATGAATCGTCCTACGGGATGTTCGAAATGATCCGTCCAGAAGGACGAACATTGGTTCAGTGGACACTTGGCGCGTTGAGCGTTGCGGTCATGTTTGCATCCCTCTTTTTAGCGGATACCAAAGGCGCGATTGAAATTAATCCTGACGGGTTCTTTGATCTTGTTTCTGTCATTTTAGGGCGGGTCGCGATGATCATGACCGGGTTCATCGTGCTGGTTATGTTTTACGAAGTTGTGTCGCGATACGTGTTTTCCAAACCGACGCTCTGGGCGAACGAACTTTCGCTGTGGCTTGGGTCATTCGTATTCCTGCTGGCTGGGCTTTATGCCATGCAGCAACGCAGCCACATCCGTATCTATATTATCTATGACATGATGCCCCGTTGGGCGCAGAAACTGTCTGACTGCATTTCGGTTCTTTTGATCGTTGCATTCACCTTTGCCCTCGTTTGGGGCGGCTACACCGACGCTGAAAATCGGTTCCTTCGAATGGAGACATTTGGCACCGCGTGGGATCCACCCATTCCGGGCACCATCAAACCTGCATTGCTGATCATCGTCGTACTGGTGTGTCTACAGGCCGTGTCCAATCTGATTGCGGATTGGAACAAGGCACCTGAATCGCACACCCCTGCCGATGAAATTGATGAGGTCGAGATTGAAAACATCCGCCGCACACTTGAAGGAAAGAAGTAATGGTCGATATTGGCACACTTTCCCTGATCATCCTGCTGGGCATGTTTATCCTTTTAGGCATCGGCATGCCTCTTGGATTTGCCTCTGCCTTCCTTGCGGTTGTCACACTATCACTGAAATTTCCGCCTGATCTTCTCTGGGGGGATTTTGGGCGTGGGCCAATGTCTGTGCTCGGGCAGGCGGTCTATCGACAAATGACGAACTATGTTCTCATATCGGTGCCCTTATTCATCTTCATGGCCGCGATGTTGGAACGATCTGGCATTGCGCGTGATATGTATTCATCGCTGAATGTCTGGTTAAGCCGGACGCGGGGCGGCATTGCGGTGGCCACGTCAATCATGGCGGTGATCATGGCTGCGATGTCTGGGATTATCGGTGGTGAGGTCGTTCTATTGGGATTGATCGCGCTGCCGCAAATGTTGCGGCTTGGATATGATCGCAACCTTGCGATTGGGACGATCTGCGCCTCTGGATCATTGGGCACCATGATCCCACCATCGATTGTTTTGATCTTCTACGGGCTGGTCACTGAAACGTCGATTAAGGCGCTGTTCACGGCCTCGTTCCTGCCTGGGTTTATGTTGGCGTCCTTCTTTATCTTTTACATCCTGATCCGCACGCGGATGAACACGTCTTTGGCGCCATTGCCTGAACGTATTCCGGGTGAGGCTGAAGGTTCCGAAAAGGGCTTGATGTTCTTAGGATTTGTGGCGCGCTTTGGGATGTGGGCCACGGGTGTCCTGCTCGCCCGCGCCTTGTTCTTTACTGCCACTGGCGACAACACGATCCGCGAAGGCGAAGATCCCATTCCGCTTGGCATGGTCGCAGATATCCCGTGGATCATCGGCGCATTCGTCATTTTTGCGCTGATAGTATACGTGGTTGTCGGCAAAGAGCGGACAGCGCGTGGTTGGGACATGGGCAAAGGCCTGATCGCGCCGACAGTCGTCATCGGCGTCGTGCTTGGGTCAATTTATGGCGGTATCACCGGCATTACAGAGGCCGCTGGCATGGGCGTCATCGCTGTTTTTGCGATCGGTGTCATCCGACGTGAAATGACGTTTGATATCGTTTGGGACAGCTTGATCCGAACGCTGAAATCTACGGGTACGATCATCTGGGTGACGATTGGTGCCGCAGCACTGGCGGCGGCCTATACACTGGTTGGTGGTCCGACTTATGTGGCCAACCTGATCATCGGGGCAGAACTGCCAACGATGGGTATTATCCTTGTTATGATGCTCGTGTTTTTGATCATGGGGATGTTCATGGATTGGGTCGGCATCGTGCTGTTGATTATGCCAGTGTTCTTGCCGATTGTTGTGCGCCTTCCAGCAGAAGAAATCGGGTTCCTTGGCAGTGTTGATGCGCGCTACATTCCGATCTGGTTTGGTGTGGTGTTCTGTATGAACATGCAGGTCAGTTTCCTGTCGCCACCCTTTGGACCTGCGGCGTTTTATCTGAAATCTGTGGCCCCGCCAGAGATTTCACTGACCGACATCTTCCGTGGGTTCCTGCCGTTTATCGCGTTGCAGCTGTGCGCCTTGTCAGTTCTGCTGATCTGGCCGCCGATCATCACGATCTTCCTCTGACGGTGGGCGGCGAAACATGACATCGCCGCTCCCGCTTTGCGTCATTGGTGCCGGGTCAATTGGCATGCGCCATATTGAATGCGCTTTGGCATTTGACGGGGTGACGCTTGCGGCCGTTGTGGAACCCCATGCGCGGCGGCGCAAAGAGCTGGCGGCGACGGGTCTTCCGGTGGTTGCTGATCTTGATGCTGTGCCGGTCGAAACGGCCGCCGCAATCATTGCAACCCCGACACAAAATCACGCGAAGGTGGCGACGGACTGTTTGGATCGCGGATGGGCTGTCTTGGTGGAAAAGCCGCTTACGCATTCCTTGTCGGATGCGGTGCGATTATGTGGGCATGCAGCGGCGCTAAACCTGCCGTTACTGACCGGTCATCACCGTCGCTGTCATCCATTTGTGACGGAAGCGCGCGCGCAGATTGAGACGCTTGGAGGTCTTATCGCGATCCAAGGTATCTGGTGCCTGCGCAAGCACGACAGCTATTATGACGCACCTTGGCGTACCAAAGCAGGGGCGGGTCCGATCATGACGAACCTCAGCCATGAGATTGATTTGCTGCACTGTCTTGCCGGGCCGATCAGCGAAGTATCCACCATGACGTCCAACGCTGCGCGTGGGCATGAGGTTGAAGATACAACCGCCGTGTCCCTTCGATTTGAAAGCGGCGCGATTGGCAATTTTCTAATGTCCGAAGCGGCCGTGTCACCATGGGCGTTTGAGGCCGCCACCGGGGAGAACCCAGCCATCGCTGTGCGTGGCGATGATCCCTTACGGTTCATGGGGGCGAGTGGCGCGATGGGCTTTCCATCGCTGCAGACATGGGGCGCAACACCCGGATCACCGCCTGATTGGCAGCATCCATTGGCGCATCATGCTGGACCGGATTTTAATAGGGTCGATGGGATCGCCACGCAGCTAGATCGCTTTGCCGGTGTGGCACGCGGGGCGAGGGATGATTTGCTGGCGACCGGTGACGACGGGCTGCGGTGTATGTTGGTGCTCGACGCCATTCAAAAGGCGGCAAGCAGCGGGCGCACAGAAACCGTGCAATCCCGATGAGCACGCATGTAGCACCGAAAGAAGAACGCACCCCGCTTGGCCTTGCCGCCATGGCCGGCGCGGTGGTCTTTTTCACATTGATTGACACCTCGGCCAAATGGCTGGTGTTAGCCGGACATGCCGCAATTCAGGTGGTTTTTGCACGCTACGCCGGGCATCTGATCGTTTCGCTGATCGTATTCCTACCGCGCGAGGGGTTGGACGCGCTGCGATCCAACGCGCCCAAACGACAGGCGCTGCGCGCCGCGTTCCTGTTCAGTGGAACAACGCTGAATTTCATCGCGCTGAAATACCTGCCGATCACGGTGACAACGACGATCATGTTTGCTGGACCCATCGTCGTGACCCTCCTCGCGATCCCGGTACTGGGAGAGCGGGTCGGTATACATCGCATCATCGCCGTCTGCGTCGGCTTTCTGGGCGTTATTGTGGTCATGCAGCCATGGGGCACGGAGTTTCATCCGGCCATGTTTCTGAACCTTGCCGCGCTGTGCCTCGCGTCCTGCTATTTCGTTATGACGCGGTTGCTTGCTGGCATTGAAAGCAACGCGACAAGCCAGTTGTGGGTGTCAGGTCTGGCCACGATCTGCCTTGTTCCCTTTGCACTTGCGAACTGGACATGGCCGACAGGGATTGACTGGGCGTTCTTTCTGCTGATCGGGGTGTTCGGGGCAAGCGGGCACATCCTAGTGACCGCCGCGCACCGGGTCGCGGATGCGTCGATATTGGCGCCTGTGATCTACATCCAGATCCTGCTGGCGGCGATTGCCGGGATCCTCTTTTTCGACACATGGCCAACGATCTGGACCTTTGGTGGTGGGCTGATCATCATCGCAGCAGGCATCTACATTTGGCACCGTGAGCGCGGGAACAAGACCCGGCCTGCGACGCTGTCTAAGGTCACACCGAAGTAGGCTGGTCGTCTTCGATATAGTAACGGATATTGTCCTCAAAACTTGCATCTGCAGACAGTCCGAGGGACGTTGCCCGCTCCGCATGGATGTCAAATTTCCAACCAAGCACAATGCGCTTGATCTCTGGTTGGGAGTCCCACTTGATCAGTTTGGCAGGCTCGCTGCCTGCAACGGTCGTCATCGCGTCGATCATTTGGCCGATGGACCATGTGCGTCCGGGCATCTGCATAACCCGGTTCATGCCAAGACTTTCCGCCGTAAGCTCTGCCCCTTTGATCAGGTTCTCAACGCACTTTCGCGGGCTGAGGTAGTAGTGCAGAAAGTCAGGATCGACGGGGCAAATCGCCTCTTGCCCGTTCAGCGGTTCGCGCAGGATGGACGACATAAAGCTGGAGGCGGCGCGGTTGGGTTTGCCCGGACGCACAGAGATTGTGGGCAAGCGGAACGCACGCCCGTCGATGAATCCTTTGCGCGAATAATCGTTGATCAGAATCTCGCCCATCGCCTTTTGCCCGCCATAGGATGTTTGCGGATTTGGGTAGGTATGATCGCCCAGCGGGTCGGGAATTTCACCACCATAAATCGCGATGGAGGATGAGAAGACGACAACGGGTTTCGTTCGCAATGCGCGACACCGTTCAAGCACGTTGTACGTCCCGAACAGGTTGATATTCATCCCCAATTCAAAGTCTTCTTCAGCATGGGCCGACACAATCGCGGCGAGCAGGTAAATGACGTCAGTGTCTTTGTGAATTGTTTTTTGTACAGACGCAGGATCGGCGATGTCGCAGACCTGACATTCAATGTCGAACGGGGCCTCAATGCTGGGCGGGTTGTTGATGTCGGCCAAGGTGATTTTGCTGATCGCTTTGCCGTTGAGCGTGCCAGACTTTGCCAATGTTTGCGCCAGCTTTTGCCCGACAACACCGCCGCCGCCAATGATAAGAATGTTCATTTGATTTCCTTTTTGTCGTCTTTTGGTAGGCTGTTGATCATTGCTGCGTGCTCGTCAAAAGGGCGAGGGCGACAACGGCCAACATAGCGAGTGCCATTGCGTAATTTATCCGCCTTTGTGCGGTGTCAGACAGGTTTAACCGGTGCAGGCTGGCCCCTGCCCAAAGCCAGCCAAGGTGGATTGGAATCCAGATCAAGTTGACGATCAAAACCTTGGTTAGCGTTTCAAACAAAAGGCTATCCGGGGCGTAGGGAAACCCGGTGAACAGGCTTGTGTTGACGGCGTATGCCTTGGGGTTGATAGCCTGTAGCAAAAGACCCGCGCCAATGCCTGGCGCGGTCGCGGATGTGATGAAGGCGATCTTTGATCCCGCAAAGGCGATACGCGCAGCAAGGTAGAGCAGATAAAGCACGGAAGCGCCCATCAGCACCCAGCGCACAGAGGGCACAGATAGGACAATCGCAGCCAGCCCGGTGATCACGCCAAGGGCCACGATGTTCGTGCCGATGAACAGCCCCACGACATATCGCAAGCCCACCTGAAACCCAAAGCCCGCACCGACACCGGCGGTGGACAACACGCCCGGCCCCGGCGTTGCAATCAGGAACAACACCGCAATCGCAAAGGTGATCACGGGGCGTTCCTTGTGCAGCATGGGCAGTCAGAAAACATCGTCGTCCTTGCATCATTGATCATATGGTATACCATTTTCATGAAGGCGGTTTGGCACCCGATTGTCAATGCTGGAACCGTGAATGGAGGGCGACATGAGTGAGACAAAAGTAGGGTTTATCGGCGTTGGGTATATGGGTCATGGGATGGCCAAGAACCTAATCCAAAAGGGTTATCCCTTGTGGGTGAAAGGCAATCGCAATCGCGCGCCGGTTGATAGTCTGGTGGGCATGGGCGCGACAGAGGTATCCACCCCAAAAGAGATGGCAGAAGTTTGCGATGTGATCCACCTGTGCCTGTCAAATTCGCCGCAGGTCGAGGGCGCGTTCAATGGCCTCGATGGCATTCTTGCGGGTGCGCGAAAGGGGTTGATTGTCGTGGATACGACGACGGCTGATCCAACCTCAACCGCGGTGCTTTCTGAGGCTTTGAGCGCGAAGGGCGGGAGCTTTGTTGATGCACCTTTGGGACGGACGCCCAAGGAGGCGGAGGCGGGGACGTTGGATGCGATGGTGGGGTGTGAAAATGCTGTTTTCGCCAAAGTGAAACCCATCCTGGAATGCTGGGCGGGAAACATCACCCATGTTGGACCGATGGGGTCTGGACACAAGATGAAGCTGCTGATGAACTTTATCTCCATGGGCTATGCCTCCCTTTATGCGGAGGCGACTGTGCTGGGTGCAGCGGTGGGAATTCCGCCTGCAAAGGTGCGCGAGGTGATTGGGTCTAGCCGCCTTTCCAATGGGTTTTTTGATACCTTTATGACCTATGCGGTGGACCGGGAAGAGGTGCATAAATTCACCATTTCAAATGCGGCCAAAGACCTGCGCTATGTCAATGCCATGGCGGATGATGCGGGGTTGGTCACTGTGATGGCGGCGGCCGCCAAACAGTATTTTGCCCATGTAGAAGCCAGCGGAAACGGCGCTGATTTTGTGCCATCCATCACCGATCACGTTGGACGCCTGAACGGGATGGATATGGAGGCAGAAGCAAAGAAAGGCCGAGGCTAATGTTGAGCGACCAGCAGAAGGAGGACTATCGACGGGACGGTTTTCTAATGGTCCAAGACGTTGTCACGCCGAAGCAGCTGCGCAAGATGCAGCAGGTGACGGATGCGTTGATTGCCGCCTCAGCCGGTGTGAGCGAGAGCAATGATATTTATGATTTGGACAAGGGTCACAGCAAGGAAAGCCCGCGTCTGACACGGATAAAGCTGCCCCATAAGCGACATGAGATTTTTGAGGAAGTTCTGAAAAAATCTGTTGTCACAGAAGTGCTTGGCGATTTGCTTGGCCCTGATACCACGCTGATCACATCCAAGCTAAACACCAAAGCGCCGGGGGGTGGTGCGGCGGTGGAATGGCATCAGGATTGGGCATTTTATCCCCATACCAACGACGACCTATTGGCATTTGGAATTCTGTTGGAGGACGTGGAAGAGGATAACGGCCCACTTATGGTTTTGCCCGGAACGCACAAGGGCCCCGTGTTAAGCCATCATGCCAATGGTGTGTTTTGCGGTGCTATTGATCCGGCCGATCCATTGTTTGAACCGGACAAGGCGGTGACGTTGACGGGCAAGGCGGGAAGCATGTCAGTGCACCATGTGCGCACCTTGCATGGGTCTGCGCCGAACGTGTCAGATCGGGCGCGCAAGATCCTGTTTTTCGAGATTGCCAGGGCCGATGCTTGGCCGCTTTTGGGGGCGAGCAGTTATATCCATGAGATTGGGCAACGCGCGTTTTGGGCCGACCTGCAAGAGCGGACAATCACGGGGGCGCCATGCCTAAAGCCGCGCTTGGAAGACGTACCTGTGACGATGCCGTTGCCCCCGGCAAAGGACATCACGTCGATCTTTAAAACTCAAGAATCTGGCGGTGCGAAAAGCGCGTTTTCCTGAGCTGCACGCAACGCTTCGGTGTACGCGATGCCTCCATTCCCGCAGAATCGGGGTTAAGGCCAACGTTTGTTGGGAAATCGCGTGTCACACCCTGTACACACCGCGTACACAACCCGTGCACCGAATTCGGCGCTTTGACGGGTTAACGCAGCGCGCGGTGCTGTTTGTGAATGATTGGTGAATGAGCCATTAATTTTTGGTGAATGGATCAGGCCGGACCGGTTTTGGAAGGTCCGAGATCACCCCCGTTTTTGGCCTGGCGAAAGACGCTAAGTGCAGTGCCGGGACCTGTGCAAAACCGTTTGGAATTGCCAGTATGGTGCGCTGTACGACGCTCTTGCCCCGTTGGGGCAACACGCCCCGCCCACCGTCCCTTATGCCTCCGGCGGGAGTATTTTTGCCAAGATGATACTGGTTTAGGATCGATTGAATGGGCGATGATCTGGACTGGGGATTAGTCCACGATTACAGCGCTGCCATCCTTGAGCATGTCTGCGATCCGCGATGTATCCGCAGCGCCGGATTTGACCTTTGCCTCTGCTTGGGCTTCCAAGGCTTTGATATGATCGAGTTGCGCGATCACCCCGTCGATTTTGTCGAAAGGGACGACGACGACGCCGGTTTTGTCGGCGACGAGGATATCGCCGCTGTTGATGATCTGACCGCCGACGGCTGCACCGAACCCGACCCGTCCGGGACCGCGCGCGAAGGGGGAGTTGGGGTTGAGCCCGGTGCACCATGCGGGCAGGCCAACCGCGACGATTTCATCAAAGTCGCGCATGGTTCCATCGGTGACGAACCCTGCAGCCCCTTTGTTTTTCAGCATCGCCATAAAGATATCCCCCGCGGCAGAGCAGCTTTGGCAGCCTTGGGTGGCCGCGACGACCATGTCGCCTTTTTCCATGATGTGCATCGCGCCAAGGGTGGCGAGGATTTCTGCAGGGCCGTTGTCTGCCACGATTGCCACGCCAACCGCGTGTTCGGGCAGGCCGCTGCCGCCGCCGACGGGCCCGATGGCGGTGTCTAAACCACCCACCCCGTTCATCGCGTCACAGACGAATCCGGTTGGCACGTCTTTAAAGGCTGCGACCTGCGCGGCCGTTGGGCGCGCGAAGGATTTACGCAGGATGAGTTTGGCGGGGTCTTCGAGCATGGCTTTGGTCCGTTCATGAGGGCGTGCTGCAAGGCAAGGCGATGTTTCGCGTGACATTGGGCGCATTTGACTTGGCTTTTGGTATACCAAGTTGCAAAGTTGCGGCAAGCGTCAAGCAGGGAGGGTCAGATGTCGTCAATCATTATCACAGGTGCTGGGAGCGGTATTGGACGTGCGACCGCTCACGCTTTTCTCGCGGCGGGTTGGCAGGTTGGTTTGGTGGGGCGACGTGAAGCGCCGCTGGCAGAGACGGCGAGCGACAGCGGTGCCCTAGTTCTGCCTTGCGATGTGACGGATGAAGCGGATGTTGACGCCACCTTTGCCAAGGCGGCGCAGCATTGGGGTCAAGTTGATGCGCTGTTTAACAATGCAGGTGTCAGCCTGAAGGGTGCGCCGATTGATGAGTTATCGGTGAGCGACATTCGGCATTTGATCGACGTCAATGTGATGGGTGCATTCATTGCGGCGCGCGCGGCCTTTGGTCAGATGCGCAAGCAGTCGCCGCAAGGCGGGCGGATCATTAACAACGGATCTGTTTCAGCGCAGGTTCCGCGCTGGGGCTCTGCCGCTTATACGGCGTCCAAACATGCGATCACGGGGTTGACGCGGACGCTGTCGTTGGATGGTCGTCCGTTCAACATTGCCTGTGGGCAAATTGATATTGGCAATGCCCTAACGGATATGGCTGCGGCGATGACGCAGGGTGTGCCGCAGGCCGATGGGACCAACGCGATTGAGGAAGTGATGCATGTGGACAATGTCGCGAAATCAGTCTTGCACATGGCGTCCCTGCCGTTGAATGCAAACGTGCAGTTCATGACCGTGATGGCCACCACGATGCCCTATATCGGGAGGGGTTGAGCGATGAAAATGGACGGACAGGTTGCGGTTGTTACCGGAGGTGCGCAGGGCATTGGATTTGCCGTGGCACAACACTTGGCTGAGGCTGGCGCAAAGGTTGTGAGTTGGGACATTGATCCGATGAACGCGGGTGCGATGGCCAAGCTTGGAGGGACGGCGGTGCGTTGTGACATTACCGATTTGGCCTCTGTGCAGGCGGCCCATGTTGAGACCAGCAAAAAGGTTGGTGTGCCCTTAGTGCTGGTCAATTCAGCCGGGATTGCGGGGCCGAATGCGACGGTTGAGGATTATGATGTCGCCGCGTGGCAGCAGGTTATGGACATCAATTTGAACGGCACGTTTTACGTCAACAAGGTCTGTGTGCCGGGGATGAAGGCGGCGGGCTATGGTCGTATCCTGAACGTCGCCTCGATTGCGGGCAAAGAGGGGAACCCCAATGCCAGTGCCTATTCAGCGTCTAAGGCGGGTGTGATTGGGTTGACCAAGTCGCTGGGCAAGGAATTGGCCGGATTTGATATTGCGGTGAATTGTGTGACCCCTGCGGCGGCGCGCACGCGCATTTTTGATCAGATGAGCCAAGAGCATATCGATTACATGCTGTCCAAAATTCCGCGCGCGCGGTTTTTGGAGGTGGAGGAAGCGGCCAAGATGATCGTTTGGATTGTGTCGGCAGAGAATTCATTTACCACCGGGGCGGTCTTTGATTTGTCTGGTGGTCGCGCGACGTATTAGGGAGGAACTGATATGGGACGATTGAGCGGAAAACGCGCTTTGGTGACGGCGGCAGGGCAGGGCATTGGCCGTGCGTCTGCCCTTGCCATGGCGGCTGAGGGCGCGCAGGTTTTTGCCACGGATGTGAACGCTGACGCATTGGCCGATTTGAAGGCTGATGGGATTGAAACCTTTGTTCTGGATGCCCGCGATGACGGGAGCGTCAAGGAGGGCGTTGCCCGTGCAGAGCCGGATGTTTTGTTTAACTGCGCAGGCTTTGTCCATCACGGGTCTATCTTAGATGCCAAGGATGAGGATTGGGATTTTGCCTTTGATCTGAATGTGCGGTCGATGTTTCGCACGGTGCGCGCTGCATTGCCGGGGATGTTGGAACGCGGGGGCGGAGCGATTGTGAATATGTCGTCTGCCTGTTCGTCGATCATCGGAGCGCCTAATCGTTTCATTTATGGCACCACGAAGGCTGCTGTGATTGGCATGACCAAATCCATCGCGGTTGATTACATCACCAAAGGCATTCGCTGTAACTGCATCTGTCCCGGCACCGTCGAAAGCCCAAGTTTGCAAGACCGCGTCAAAGCGCTGGGCGAGGAGATGGGGGGATATGATGCTGCGATGAAGCAGTTTGTTGCCCGTCAACCCATGGGCCGCGTTGCCACTGCCGAAGAAATTGCTGCGCTGGTTGTGTATCTGTCCAGCGACGAATCCGCATTCACCACAGGACAACCGCACGTCATTGACGGCGGCTGGTCCGGCTAAAGGAGACAAAAGATGAAACTGCTACGTTATGGCGCTGCTGGTGCTGAAAAACCCGGGATGTTGGATGCTGATGGTAACCTGCGCGATCTGTCTGGCGTTGTTGCTGACATTTCTGGCGATGTTCTGTCAGACGCGGGTCTTGCCAAGCTGCGCGACCTTGATCCGGCCAGTCTGCCCAAGGTTGATGGCAATCCGCGCCTTGGTCCTTGTGTTGATGGGATTGGCAAGTTTTGCTGCATAGGGTTGAACTATTCTGATCATGCCGCCGAAACCGGTGCGGCGATCCCTGATCATCCGATCCTGTTTATGAAGGCCAATTCTGCGATCGTTGGCCCGAACGATGATGTTATGATCCCACGTGGATCGACCCACACCGATTGGGAGGTTGAGCTGGGCGTCGTCATTGGCACAGAGGCCAAATACGTGACCAAGGAAAACGCGCTGGATCATGTTGCCGGGTATTGCGTCATCAATGATGTGTCAGAGCGTCATTTCCAGACGCAGCTGTCGGGCAATTGGACCAAGGGAAAAAGCTGCGACACCTTTGGCCCCACTGGTCCGTGGCTGGTGACGCGCGATGAGGTGGAGGATCCTCAAAACCTTGCCATGCATTTGGATGTGAACGGCAAGCGGATGCAGACGGGCAATACCTCCACCATGATCTTTACCGTGGCGGAGATTATCGAACACCTGAGCGGGTTGTTCACGCTGCACCCCGGCGATGTGATTTCAACGGGCACCCCGCCCGGTGTTGGCATGGGGATCAAGCCTGACCCGGTTTATTTGAACAAAGGCGACGTCATGGAACTTTCGATTGAGGGTCTGGGGACCCAACGCCAAACCGTTGGGCAGGACGCCTGATGGCTAAGTTGGACCTATTGGTAGTCAGCCCAAGCCTGACGGATCGGATGCAGGATGCTTTGGCTGAAAAGTTCACGTTGCATTGGTTGGCCAAAGAGGCGGATCAGCAATCGTGGCTGGCGGAGAATGGGGCAAAATTTGCCCATGTGTTGACCGATGGTCATTGGGGCGTGAAGCCGGACATCATGCAGCATTTGCCGAACGTTAAGGTGATTTCCTGCTATGGCGTGGGCTATGACAATATCGACGCCGCTGATTGTGCTGCGCGCGGTGTTGTTGTGACCCATACACCCAATGTGCTGAATGCAGAGGTTGCCAATACCGCCATTCTGTTATGGCTTGCCACCGCGCGCCGGCTTGTGCGCGATGATGCCTTTGTGCGCAGTGGTGCGTGGCTGAACGGTGGGGCGCCGTTGACCCGATCTGTTGAGAACCGCAAGGTTGGGATTTTGGGGCTGGGCCGCATTGGCGAAGACCTTGCCCAGCGTCTTGCCATTTTCAGCCCTGAGATCAGCTATCATTCGCGCAATGAAAAGCCGGGGGTTTCTTATCGGTATTACCCCAAGCTGATCGACATGGCCCGCGATGTGGATGTGATGTTTTGCATCACACCCGGAGGCGCGGCGACCCATCATATCGTGAACCGCGATGTGATGGAGGCGCTGGGCCCTGATGGGACGCTGATCAACGTCGGTCGCGGGACGGCAGTGGATGAGGCCGAGATGGTGAAGGCGTTGCAGGATGGACGCCTTGGCAATGCGGGACTGGACGTGTTTGAGGCTGAACCTAAGGTGCCAGAGGCGTTGTTCGCAATGGATCACGTGACGCTGTTGCCTCATGTCGGCAGTGCAACCGTCGAGACGCGCATGGCGATGGGCGATTTGTCGGTAAACAACTTGCTGCAGTTCTTGACCGATGGCACAACGATCAGCCCGGTTCCCGAATGTCAAAACCTGTAACGATCACGGATGTCACCGCGCGTTTGTTCGCGGTGCCACTGGATGAGGTGCTTGTCGATGCCAAGCATGGTGCGCATAGCCATTTTCATCTGATCACGGCGACTGTCACCCTATCGGACGGACGGCAGGGCACAGGCTATACCTATAACGGCGGGCGCGGCGGGCATGCCACGGCGGCGATGATCACCTATGACCTTGGGCCGTTTCTGATTGGGCAAGAGGCATCTGATGTTGCCGCCCTGAACGAGGCGATGGAATGGCACATGCATTACGTGGGGCGCGGCGGCGTTTTGTCGTTTGCGATATCTGCTGTTGATATTGCGCTTTGGGATTTGGACCTGCGGGCGCGTGGCCTGTCCTTGGTTGAGGCGGCAGGTGGTGCGTCGGATCGGTGCCATGCTTATGGTGGCGGGATTGATCTGAACTTTCCCTTGCCTAAGCTATTGAAGCAGACGCAAGGCTATCTGGATGCCGGGTTGAACGCGATCAAGATTAAGGTGGGTCAGCCAGAGTTGGCGCAAGACGTGGAACGCATTGCTGCGATCCGCGAGTATATCGGCCCTGATCATGCGTTTATGATTGATGCCAATTATGCCCTGACCACCGAGCAGGCGATTGCGATGGCGGAGGCTGTTTCCAAGTACGACATCACGTGGTTTGAAGAACCGATCATTCCCGATGAGTATGAGGATTACGCGCTGATCCGCGAGCAAGGGGGGATCAAAACCGCCCAGGGGGAAAACCTGCACACGATGCACGAATTTGCCCGCGCGATCCCGCATGTGGATTTCATCCAGCCTGATGCCAGCAATTGCCTTGGCATTACTGGCTGGTTGCAGGTGGCGCAGATGGCGCG
>CAKZVL010000153.1 GCA_937922155.1 uncultured Paracoccaceae bacterium
GAACAGGCCACGTCATCGGCATAGATTTCCAGCTCAGGCTTGGCCAAAAACTGGCTGTCGTCATCCAGCAAAAGCGATTGACTGATCTGATACCCATCCGTCTTTTGCGCGCCCGCCTTTACAAGGATCTTGCCCTGGAAAACCCCGGTCGCACCATTGCGCAGCACTTTCTTACACACCTGACGGCTTTCACCGTTCAACGCGTCATGGGTGATGAAAACAGTGTCGTCATGATGGAAATCAGCGCCATCCCCAACGCAAACGCCCGCAACATGGGCCACAGCATTGTCGCCAACGATGTCGATGATGCACTCATTGCGTGTCAAAACACCGTTGAAAGTCATGGTAAACGACTTGAAAACCGCATCCTCAGCAACCCGTGCAAAACTATGCGTGACAGCACGACGTTCGTGATCGCGTCCTTGGGCCCGAACATGATGAAACGTCGCGCCTTTCGCGACATCTACTTCCATAACCTTCGAAAACCGCGCCGCCGCAGGGCCGGTTTCTATCAAGGTCATCTCGCACCCGTCATCGACCTTGATGACAATATGCAGCATCGCATCCGACGATATGTCCTTGTGCAAATAGATCAGGTTCACAGGTTTCTTGGCCGTCCCAGTGGCGCGGATCGCAACCCCATCCTTGGCAAAGGCGGTATTAAGCGCGGCAAGCGGGCGCTGCACCGGCGTCTGACCATCGGTTTCAAGCGTGCCATACAGATCCTTGGCCCAATGAATATCAGCCGTCAACGCATCGTTCAAAAGCGATATTTCCAACCCTTCCGCCGTCAGATCGTCAGACGCATCCGCATCAAACACACCATCGACAAAGACGATTTTGACCCGCTCGACAGCATCAAAAAGCGGGCCTTCGTCATTGTGAAACAACGCCGCTTGCGGGGCTGCATCTTGCACAAACGTGACAGGATCGGTGTATTTCCAATACTCGTCGCGCTTATGCGGCAACCCTGCTGATGTGACGCGCGACAGCGCTGACTGGCGCGCATCCTCTGCACCCTCAGGCAGGGTCAGCGTGGCAAGGCGCGCCTCAGTCGCATCCGCTTTGACTTGGGGCAGCGCCATTAGGCCACCTCCGCCAAAATATCGGTATAACCATTGTTCTCAACTTCCAGCGCCAGCTCCGGCCCGCCAGATTTAACGATCCGTCCATCGGCCATGATGTGCACCACATCCGGCTTGATATGATCCAAAAGCCGCTGATAATGCGTGATTACCAAAAATCCGCGCCCCTCTGATCGCAGCGCATTCACGCCTTCCGCAACCAGCTTCATCGCATCAACGTCCAGACCGGAATCGGTTTCGTCCAAGATACACATCTTGGGTTCCAACATCGCCATTTGCAGGATTTCATTGCGCTTCTTTTCACCACCTGAAAAACCAACGTTCACAGGCCGCTTCAACATATCCGCGTCAATTTTCAACGCTTTGGCCTTTTCGCGCACAACCTTCAAAAAATCACCCGCGCTCAATTCTTCTTCGCCGCGCGCCTTGCGCTGCGCATTCACAGCCGTGCGCAAAAACGTCATGTTGCCAACGCCCGGGATTTCAACCGGATACTGAAACGCCAAAAACAGGCCAGCCGCGGCGCGTTCTTCTGGTTCCATATCCAACAGATCAGCGCCATCCAGCGTGGCTGAACCCGCAGTGACTTCATACCCGCCCTTTCCAGACAAGACATAGGACAGCGTCGATTTACCCGACCCGTTTGGCCCCATGATCGCGTGAACCTTGCCCGGCTCCACGGTCAAATCAACACCCTTCAAAATCGACTTATCTTCTTCTTCCAGATCGACTTTCAGGCCTTTGATTGTCAGCATGTCTTTTCTCCTTGCGGCATGGGGGCAAACACGAAAGCACCCGCAAGCGCGGCGCGCTGCGGGGAATTTCCGGTTACGAATTTCAGTGGGTTTAAAGGGTGATCGTCTCGCCCGCGACATAGATCGACTTGGGCGACGTCAGTGCAATCACTTGATCGACGTAGGCTTGCGGAAACACTTGGGCGAACTCGCTCGGATACATCCAAACCAGATTGTGCATCGCCACCAGCATCAAGGCGATTCCAGTTGCTTGCGCCATCATGTGTCGCAGACTTTTGTGTTTGATCAACGCTCCAATGACGAACGCCATCAGCGCCGCGATGCCAAAATCCATGATGACCAACGTATTGGCTGCGGTTCCTATTTCGGGGATTTCGGCTAGAACGAACCGGACATACCGTGCCGCGACCAATGCCATCGCACCCAGAACGCATGACAACAACAGGACAAGCAGCCCAGGCGACTTGACCACACTCTGCGCCTTGATCTGCGCGACCGACATCTTCCGCGGAATGTTCATGCCAGTTTCGGGATCCAAATAACTGATGTTTTTGGGATCTTCGATCCGGGCGATCCGATCTTTGAAATATGCTTGTTGATGGTTCATGGTGTGATCGTCGCTTGAGAATACGACCAAAACAGGGCGCAGCAGAGTCGGACCTGCGGCTATATGGGGACAATTTACTAAATCCTCCCCCTAAATAAGGGCTCCATGCATTAACCATTACGGCACCACCAGCAGCAATTACTGCGGGTTTGCGCCCAGCTGGCAACATCGGGTGAAAGGGTGCAAGCGTCGCTAACATGCGCCTACCCCACGGATCCTTCTAGGGAAATGGCCACCAGCGCCTGCGCTTCCATCGCAAATTCCATCGGCAAGGCTTGCAACACATCCTTACAGAAGCCGTTTACAACCAGTGCAACCGCCTCTTCCTCATCCATGCCACGCTGACGGCAATAAAACAGCTGATCATCATCCACCTTGGACGTGGTCGCCTCGTGCTCAACACGGGACGAGTTATTTTTGACCTCAATATAAGGCACCGTATGTGCCCCACATTTATCGCCGATCAGCAAACTGTCGCATTGTGTGTAATTCCGGCTCTCCTTGGCCTTGGGGTGCATCGACACAAGCCCACGATAGGTGTTCTGCGCCTTGCCCGCTGAAATCCCTTTCGAGACGATGCGCGATTTGGTGTTCTTGCCCAAATGCACCATCTTGGTGCCCGTGTCGGCCTGCTGCATGTTGTTGGCAATGGCGATGGAATAGAACTCGCCTTGGCTGTCATCGCCACGCAAAATGCAGGATGGGTATTTCCAAGTGACTGCAGACCCGGTTTCCACCTGCGTCCACATCACTTTTGATCGCGCCCCACGGCAATCGGCACGCTTGGTGACGAAATTATAAATCCCACCATTGCCCTCTGCATCGCCGGGATACCAATTCTGCACGGTGGAATATTTCACCTCTGCATCTTCTTCGATGATGATCTCCACAACCGCCGCATGCAGCTGGGCTGTATCACGCTTGGGCGCCGTACATCCTTCAAGGTAGGACACGTATGACCCTTTATCCGCGATAATCAACGTGCGCTCAAACTGGCCGGTATTCTCTGCATTGATGCGGAAATACGTGGACAATTCCATCGGACAGCGCACACCCGGCGGGATATAAACAAACGATCCATCCGAAAACACAGCCGAATTCAGCGTCGCATAAAAATTGTCAGATGGCGGAACAACCGTGCCAAGGTATTTCTTCACCAGTTCAGGATGCTTCTCAATCGCCTCTGAGATCGAACAGAAAATAACGCCCGCCTTCTCCAGCTCTTTTTGAAACGTCGTCCCAACAGACACAGAATCAAACACCGCATCCACCGCAACCTTGCGGCCCTCAGCCGGCATGTCCTCAGCCCCTTCAACGCCCGCCAAAATCGCCTGCTCTTTCAGCGGGATACCTAACTTTTTGTAAGTCTCCAACAATTTCGGGTCGACATCATCCAGCGACTTTGGCTTTTCTTCCATGCTCTTGGGGCGGGCATAATAATAAATGTCCTGAAAATCGATCTCTGGGTAATCCACCATCGCCCAGGTGGGTTCGACCATCTTGCCCCAACGCTCAAACGCCGACAGCCGCCACTCAGTCATCCACTCAGGCTCTTTGTTCTTGGAACTGATCAACTTCACGATATCGGTGTTCACCCCCTTGGGGGCGTAATCCATCTCGATCTCAGTTTCCCAACCGTATTTATACGCACCCGAAAGCTCTTTCACCGCATCCACGGTTTCCTGATCGACACCGTCTTTGACGTCCACATGGTCCAAAGCAGTCATATCATTTCCCTCTCATGCCGCCCGGCGGCTTGTGCGTTTGCGGATCCAGCTCTCAGCGAAAGCCAACACCTCTTCCTTCGTTGTCTCTGGCCCCAGTGATACGCGCAACGCGCAGCGGGCCAGTTCGTCATCGTATCCTAGCGCCTGAAAAACAGCGCTGGCCTTCACCTTGCCACTGGAACAGGCCGACCCCGCCGACACGGCAAACCCAGCCAAATCCATCGCCATCACTTGCGTCTCACCCTTCCAACCGGGGGCCACAAAACAACTCGTATTAGGCAGCCGTGGCACGTCCCTACCGATGAAAATAGTATCCGGCGCGCTATCCTCAATGGCCTTCTCTAGAATATTTCTAAGGTGCGCAACCCGATCCCAAATTCCACTGGCCAAATCGCGCTGTGTGGCCTCTGCCGCCGCACCAAAACCCGCGATGGCAATCACGTTTTCAGTGCCAGAGCGGCGGCCCATTTCCTGTCCGCCGCCACGCATCTGCGCGCGCACATCAAACCCTTGCGGGACAACCAAAGCCCCCACACCTTTTGGCCCGCCAAACTTATGGGCCGACAAAAACACTTGACCCACACCAGCCCAAGCATAAGAAAACGCACATTTGCCAAACCCTTGCGTAATATCGGACACGGCAAGGCCCGCAGGCAGCTCTTGCACAATCCCGGTTTCCGAATTTGCCAGCTGCACGACAGACAGAACTGGGTCCTCAACCTGCACGCGCCCCGCAACAACCGGCAAAGCGGGATCAACCCAGCCCATCACCGCTTCATGCTCTAAGGGCGAGGCTTGCAATCCCCGCCCAGCAAGGGCCAGCGCCGCCGCCTCCGTCGCGCCAGAGGTGAAAATGATATCAGCACCCTGCGCCCCCAACGCCTCCGCCAATTGGCCCCGAGCGGTTTCCACAATCGCCTTGGCCGCTCTTCCTTCTGCATGCACAGAGGACGGATTACCAACCTGATCCATCGCCGCGATCATCGCCGCGCGGGCTTCGGCGCGCAAAGGCGTCGTGGCATTATGATCCAAATAAACGCGGCTCATCGTATCATCTTGCCCAAAATACTCTGGGGGTTTGGGGGCAACGCCCCCAAGGCTCGCGCGGCCCAAGCGCAAATCAAAAACGTGCGGCGCAGCCGCTCCTCTTGCTCACGCATCGTCCACCACCTCAAACAAGGCCGGAACCGCCGGACAGGGCGCCAATTCATTACCCACAACATCCGACAGACGCGCTTGATGCAAAAACACATAGACATGCGCGCTCAACCCCTCCCACAACCGATTGGTCAGCGATTGCGCCCGCGACCCCGACGCCGCACCAGAGGCACCCGCCCCCTTGTGCATCGCATCCACCGTCTCATCCACAGCGCCCAAAATCTCTGATACACGAATATCCGCAGGCGCACGGGCCAGACGATACCCTCCACCGGGGCCGCGCACACTTTCCACCAGCCCCGCCCGGCGCAGCTTGACAAACAATTGCTCCAAATACGGCAACGACACATCCTGACGGGTGGAAATCTCCGTCAAGTTCACCAACGACCCATCCGGCTGCAAGGCAAGATCGGCCAAAGCAACCATCGCATAACGGCCCTTCGTGCTGAGTTTCATCCCCGACCCCCTAGATGTCAGCGCAATTTCATTGACGTTTCGCGCCACTCTGATTAGGTCACCTCAACCCGATCAGCGCGACGCCCTTGCTGATTTAGAATCTTTCTAAAGTGGTTGAGTGTTTTCGTCAAGAATGCGCAACCCGAAATTAAACGGACACCAAAATGCCCGAAGTTATATTCCCCGGACCAGAAGGCCGCCTCGAAGGCCGCTATCACCCTCAAAAAGACCGGGACGCGCCCATCGCGATTGTCCTGCATCCGCACCCGCAATTTGGTGGCACGATGAACAACAAGGTGGTCTATAACCTGCACTACGCCTTTTATCAGATGGGCTTTACAGTGCTTCGGTTCAACTTCCGCGGCGTCGGACGCAGCCAAGGCGAATACGACCAAGGCATCGGCGAACTCTCTGACGCGGCCTCAGCGCTCGATTACTTGCAATCCATGAACAACAACTCCAAACACTGCTGGGTGGCTGGGTTCTCGTTCGGGGCTTGGATCGGCATGCAGCTATTGATGCGCCGCCCTGAAATCACAGGTTTCATCTCCGTCAGCCCACCGGCCAATATGTATGACTTCAGCTTCCTCGCGCCCTGCCCGTCTTCGGGTCTGATCATCAACGGGTCCGGCGACCGCGTCGCCCCACCACAAGACACAATAAACCTTGTGAACAAACTGCACGAACAAAAGGGCATCACAATCACCCACGAAGAAATGGACGGCGCCGGACACTTCTTTGAAGACCCCTACATGGAACCCATGATCGACAACGTCCAAACCTACGTGCGCCGCCGCCTCACAGAAACGACAAGATAACCATGAGCTTTATTGACGACATCGGTTTCGAATTGGCCGAAGCCGCACTGGAAGAGGCGAAAGCCTCCGGTGACGAAAAACTCGTAGATCGGATCGCCGAAGTGCTCGGCGCCTCCTCCCAATCGCTTGAGGAAGCGTACCTCACTGCGATACGCGTGCGCCGCTCCGAAAAACGCGCCCGCGAAATCCTCGCAGAAAGCAAAACCGCGCGCGGCGGCTAAACCCTCCGCCTGCTTGGGCGCACCAACACCCGCTCGGGCACCGCCCGACCCGGTGCCATGACCCATGATCATCTTGCCAAAAATACTCCCGCCGGAGGCGTCCGAAACGCGCCCCTTTACCCGATCTTAACCCTTTCGCCGCAACACCCTACCGCACGCAGCCTTAACCGCCGAAATGGGCGATTTAGGTGTACAGGTTGTGTACACAGTGTGTACAGGCTGTGCGGCGCAATTTATCAATAAACAAAGGGCTTAACCCCGATTCCCGGCGCGCCACCTGTCATTGGCACCAAAGCGTTGCGCACCATCGCCCCAGTGCCCCCTTGACGGCCCTCCTCGGGTTGATCACTTTGCGCCTAGGTTGGGTTTCTCCCGCCACCCCTTAGGAAGACCTCATGACGGATCGCATTGATCAACAACTCGCCTTTCTGGTTGAGGCCGACAAACTCAAATCCACACTGCGCGCCACGACGCTTAACGACGGATCACGGCGCGAAAACTCCGCCGAACACAGCTGGCACATCGCGCTCTACGCGCTGACCTTGGCCGAACACGCCAACACGGCCATTGATGTAACGCGCGTCCTCAAAATGCTGATCTTGCACGACCTTGTGGAGATTGACGCAGGCGACGCCCCAATCCACGGCGACCACGACCCGGCAGAACAGGCCCGTATCGAACAACAGGCCGCTGATCGCATCTTTGGCCTGCTTCCGGCGGACCAAGCACGCAGCTTTCGCGCGCTCTGGGATGAATTCGAAGCGGGCGAAAGCGATGACGCCATCTTCGCCAAATCCATCGACCGGGTGCAGCCCGTCGTCGCCAACTTGGAATCCGGCGGCGGCACTTGGCCTGCCTATAATGTGACCGCAGACCAGCTCCAAACCCGCGTCGGCGCCAAGGTTCAAAAGGGGGCCGCACCCGTCTGGGCAGCCCTCAAATCTCGCATTGATGCATGGTTCGCCACAGCATGACCAAACCCAAACCTCTCAGCCACGCTATTACAGCAGAACTCACCGAGATTCTCAAAGGGGAGCCATCTACGAAAAAGCTCAACGATTCCCTTCGCTTACTGGGGAAATGGCGCGCCAAATTACTGGAAAACACCCTGATCTCTCAATCGGGAACCAAGGTGTTATCCGGCCCCTTCGCAGGACTGGACTATTCTGTATCCGCCTCTGAGGGAGGGCGCATCCCCCGTCTTTTGGGCTGCTATGAAAAAACGCTCCACCCGATCTTTGATCAGA
>CAKZVL010000154.1 GCA_937922155.1 uncultured Paracoccaceae bacterium
CCCTTACCCTTCCACGGCACAAGCAGGCGTTCCGCCCAGCGCATTAGCATATCAATGGAAAAGCCGATGATCCCAATCAGGATGATCCCCATCAAAACAATGTCTGTCGATTGGAACTTGGACGCCACCATGATCATCATCCCGGCCCCCTTTTGCGCTGCGACAAGTTCTGCCGCAACGACCGTGCCCCAGCACACACCCATCGCCACACGTGCAGCGGTAAAGATTTCCGGCAAACTGTTAGGTATAATGACATGGCGCATGATCTGCCACTTGGACGCACCCAGCGAATAGGCAGCGTGGACTTTTGATATGCGCACGCCAGACACACCTGATCGCGCACCAATTGCCATGATCCACAGCGCGGCAAGGAACAGCAGAATAATTTTTCCCGTCTCACCAATACCGGCCCAAATGATCACCAGCGGGATCAGGGCGAGCGGTGGCACGGGGCGCATGAATTCAACGATTGGGTCGAACCAACCACGAAACCAGTTGGACAGCCCCATCGCATAGCCCAGCGGGATACCGACAATAGCGCCCAGCAAAAAGCCGACGATGACGCGGAACAGGGAAAAACCGAGGTGTTCCAGCAACGTGAAATTGCGGAATCCTTCGGTTGAGATTTCTTTGACGCGCGCCCAAACCGCCTCTGGCGCGGGCAGCCAAATGGGTTCCATTTGCCAGCCTGTTGATGGGACGATATTTAAGGTCCCTTTCGGTGTCATAGTGACCTGCCCAAAGGCAACCTTAACAGATCCGCCCGGTTCGATCGGTTGCCCGTCAATTGCGGTGATTGCGGCACCTGCGTCGCGATTGATGTCATCATTGCTGTCCACGCGCAGTAATTCAGTTCGGTATTCTGGCAGCGCGATTGCGTCATTCTTGGCAAATCCGTCCCCTGCTTCGACCTCAGGCGCTGAGATGTCCTCACCAGTGGGAAAGACCACGACAGACACAGTTGCGATGTCTGATTGCCCCTCTGCTGTCGCAGTATAGTCAAAGGAGGACTCACCAACAAACGCGCCCGGCATATGCAAAAAGCTGGGCAAAAGCTTTGACCCTGTAAAGGTTCCCCAAAGGACGAAAATCAGGACCACCGAAATGATCGATGCGGCCAAATTGGATGACACCGCGCTTTCATCACCAAAGGTCACTGTCTTGAGCGATCCGTAGTCTTTTTTGGGCGTCAAAACCCGTTGGATGGCGCGCCAGATAAACATCATCGCAAGGATCAAAACGATGTATCCAGCAATATAAGGTATGGCGTAAAATACCACGGCCAGAACCTCGACGAGTTCGGACCAAAGGGCGCTAATCAATTCCATTGCTTACGCTCCCGTCTCTGTTCGGCCCATGATCTCTTCTTCCATGTCCCAAATCATACCCAAAATTTCTTCTCGCACGTCATTAAATTGAGGGTGCTTTTTGACCTCGCGCAGGTCTTGGCCCACGCCCATTTCTGCAAATGGGAGGTTGTATTCTTTGTGGATGCGACCCGGACGCGGTGCCATGACGATCAGGCGCTCGCCCAATAGCAACGCCTCTTCGACGGAGTGGGTGATCAGGATGATGGTCTTGCCCGTCTCTTTCCACAGCTTCAGCACAAGGCCTTGCATCTTTTCGCGCGTCAGCGCGTCCAACGCGCCAAGCGGTTCATCCATCAATATTACATCGGGATCATTGGCCAAACAGCGCGCCAAGGCGACGCGTTGCTGCATCCCGCCTGACAATTCGTAGATCGCTTTTTCTTTGAAGTCTTGTAATCCAACAATATCCAAAAGATGGTCGACCTCTGCTGAATACTGAGCCGCACTTTGCCCTTTCATGCGCGGACCAAAACTAACGTTGTCACGCACAGACATCCATTCAAACAAGGCCCCTTGCTGAAACACCATGCCGCGTTCGGGGCCGGGTCCAACGACGATTTCATTGCTCAGTTCAATATGACCTTCTGTCGGGGCCAAAAAGCCGGCAACGATATTAAGTAACGTGGTTTTACCACAACCAGATGGACCAAGCACTGAAAGCAGTTCCCCCGCCTTCAGCGTCAGCGATACATCCTTGAGCGCTTGAACCGATGACCCATTTGGTAGGTCGAAGCGCATGGAAAGTTGATTGATATTTAGATCTGACATGCTGCCCCGCTTCAAACTGTCGGGAAAAAGGCCATTTGACCGTTTGCCGGACGTTTTGAAAACGGCGCGAAGGGTTCACCCCTCGCGCCGAAAGCATCAGATTACATTGCGCCTGCGTCGGTCAACGGGCTGGCGTTTACTGCAGCTTCGTAGCTGTCCAACGCGCCTGGAATGGATCCAGACTCGACGAATACTTCTGCAACGCCTTTCATGAACTCAGCAGCATTGCCCCCCAGCCACGCTGCGGAAAGCTGTTCATCCACAGTTGGGAAGACAAAGCCAGCCAATGTTTCGGCTGTTGCGTCCTCGTCCATACCAGCGTCGGCTGCGATAACAGGCAGCATTTCGTCGACCATATCGCCAGCGTTCCACATTTCGTTGGCTTTTGCAGTCACGGCCAAGAATTTGGCAACCATTTCAGGATTCTCAGCGACGTAGGCCGCAGGTGCTGTTGTGGCGTCAAATACCAAGATGCCCAATTCTGTCTTTTCGGCACCTGTCAAAAGAACATTGCCGTGCTCTTTCATGCGGCGCAGCGCGCCACCCCAACCGCACGACATGTCAACCTGACCCTGTGCAAGGGCGGCAGCGCCTTCGGCAGGAGCCATATCCACTACCTCTAGGGAGGCCACATCAACGCCAAAGTGGCCCATCTGCTTCAGGAAGCCATAGTGAGCAGCGGTACCAAGTGGAACAGCAACCGTCTTACCAGCCAATTCAGCCGCAGAGTTTTTGTCGATTTCGAGGGCAGACGCCACAACACAGTTGTCATTGTCCGCATAAGAAACAGCCACGTCCAAGATCTGAAGATCCTGACCCGCAGATGTTGCGACGACGAAAGGTGGAACACCTTGGCTTACGGAAATCTGAACATCGCCAGAGGCCATAGCCGCAGACATTGCTGTCCCTGTGTCAAAGCTGACCCAGTTGATCGACGTGCCTAGTGCTTCTTCGTACATGCCATTTTCTTTGGCGAATTGGAACGGCATTGGCCACTCAAGGAAGTACGCGACTGTAATTTCACCGTGACCGTCAGCCACCGCAGCAGAGCCGCCAGCCAAAAGGGCGATACCAGCAGCAGCGCCAGCTAGTTTATTCTTCAATGTCATATGAATTCTCCCGTGTTGTAGTCCGGTTTCGCCCGGACCTCATCAGATTGCGGGTTCTCCCGCTTGGATTCCAAAACTACATGCGCCAACCCCAAGGCGTCCATTCCAAAACGGCACAGCCGTCCAGTTTGGTTCAAGCTGCCTCAACTTTTGGCAGGCACACAGCTTCGGTGCCGACTGCACGAAGATTTTGCACGAAGGTCAATCATGTGTTTTGAAATGTTACCGCCCCAATCCACGAAGATGGGCGAATTTTTCCGGCATAAACAACTGATACAAAACCACTTTTTGACCCAAGCGTCAGGTATTTCAGCCAAGAAAAAACTAAACTGGACTTATCTATGTAAGGCCAGTGGCCCTATTGATCGTTTGATTTTATCGGTCAAACTTTGACCAAGTACGCTGTGACGCGACAGGATTCGCGCCTGAACACAGCCTTTCTCATGAACGGAGCGATGTGATGGACTTACAGACCCTGACGAATGATCCCGAAGGAATCGTTGAAGCTGACCGCGCGCACGTGTGGCATCACCTGATCCAGCATAAGCCGTTCGAAACCATTGACCCGCGCATCATTGTCGAGGGCAAGGGCATGAAAGTCTGGGATATCAAAGGCAAAGAACACATCGATGCTGTGTCCGGTGGTGTCTGGACAGTTAACGTCGGCTACGGTCGGGAACGCATTGCTGACGCCGTGCGCGATCAGCTTGTAAAGATGTGTTATTTTGCTGGTGCTGCTGGGTCGATCCCCGGCTCTCGCTTTGCCGAAGCGCTGATTGATAAAATGCCAGGCCTTGACCGGGTTTATTATGCGAACTCCGGCTCTGAGGCCAATGAGAAGGCGTTCAAGATGGTACGCCAGATCAGCCACAAATATTACGGCGGCAAGAAGAATAAGATCCTTTACCGAGAGCGCGACTATCATGGCACCACTATCGCGACCTTGTCAGCCGGTGGCCAGGATGAACGCAACGCGCAATACGGTCCCTTCACGCCCGGATTTGTACGGGTGCCGCATTGCCTGGAATACCGTGCGCAGGACGAATTTGCTGGCGACAGCTATGGCGTGAAAGCCGCCGAAGCGATTGAAGAAGTGATCTTGCGCGAAGGTCCCGACACGATCGGGGCGCTTTGCCTTGAACCCATTACCGCGGGCGGCGGGATCATTGTTCCCCCCAAAGGATATTGGGAAAAGGTCCAGGAAATTTGCAAAAAATATGACATCCTGCTGCACATCGACGAAGTCGTTTGTGGTGTGGGCCGGACTGGGACGTGGTTTGGATATCAGCAATTTGGGATCAAGCCAGACATCGTGACAATGGCCAAGGGCGTTGCGTCTGGGTATGCCGCGATCTCTTGCTGCGTCACGACCAATGAGGTCTTTGACAAGTTCAAAGATGCGGACGATCCAATGGGGTATTTCCGCGATATTTCAACCTTTGGCGGTTGTACTGCCGGGCCGACAGCAGCGATTGAAAACATGAACATCATCCAAGAGGAAGGCCTTTTGGATAATTCGACCAAGATGGGCGACTATCTAAAGGATAAGTTGCACGAAATGGCCGAAAAACATGCGTGGATCGGAGATGTGCGGGGCAAAGGACTTTTTGCGGGTGCTGAACTGGTTCAGAATCGCACAACGAAGGAACCCGTGGATGAAAAGAAAGTCATGGCGATTGTCGCGGATTGCATGGCGCAGGGCGTGATTATTGGGGCAACCAATCGATCGCTTCCGGGTTTCAACAATACGATCCTATTTGCCCCAGCTCTGATCGCGACCAAAGATGATATCGACCACATTCTAGATGGCTTAGATCAGGCGATAACGCGGGTTTTGGGGTGAATCCACAACACATTTAGCGTCAGTACGGAAACATTTGCCCGTTTGGGCTGCTTTGCCCTTCCAATCCTTGAAAGGGGAAGTATGCGTCTCTTGGACCATTTGACGTGGGCGCGGAATGCTTATTGTTGTGGCCTAATTGTGGGATCGGAATGGAACTATGACCAAATCACTCAAAACGTTTGTTATCTTGACTGGATTCGTGGGGCTGGCTGCGTGCAGCAGTAGTGGTGATCAGATCGTTGCGCCCGACATTCCAGAAGCACCAGAGCAAGCAGACACGTCACTGACATTTGATGAAATTACGGCCGATTTTGATGCCTTGTTCGCCACGATTGAGGCAGAAGACGCGATTGCGTTTTCGGATTTTCCGACATCAAACACGGCCACATTTGCGGGGCAATTCACGGGTGATCTCGGAATCCGGAATACATCAATTGTGGGCGACGTCGCGGGTACCGTCGAGATGACATTGGATTTCGAGAATCCCTCAGATTCTGTAGGGAGCATTGCCAACCTACAAAGCCCGACGATTGATGGAATTGAAGGACAGATTGATTTTCTGGTTCAAAACTACAGCAGCGCAAATAGTGATCCGTCCGAACCGGTGATTATCTCTGGTATTTACGGTGGGAACCTCACGGTTGCCGATCCGGATTTCGCAGCGCTTCCGTCGGGGGCCGCCAACGGATTGTTCCTTGGCGGTGCGACCGGAACAAATGCCGACAGATTGTTCCTAAACCTCGTTCAGCCAGAGGGAACACCGACCGATTACGTATTGGAAGGTTCACTTCGGGCCGACTAAACCCCTTGAGTCTCGACTGACTTAAGTCCAATCTGGCCTCCTTCATAAGGCCAGAGTATGTCTATATCTATCGAAACCTTCTTTCTTGACGCAACCGCCGAAGGAACACTGCAGCAGCGAATCCAGCAGATGGTTGCGCAGGGCATTTTGAATGGACGTTTCCGCCCTGGCGAGCGGTTGCCGTCCTCACGCAAGATGGCGCAGCACCTTGGCGTCAGCCGTATCACCGTCACTTTAGCCTATACCGAACTTGTCGCCGACGATTACCTTACCGCCAAAGGGCGTTCAGGATATTTCGTGTCGGAAAACGCGCCAGAGCCGCCGGCATTTCCCGCACTGCGGGCCACTGACACAAGCGTCGATTGGAACCGCGTTATAGGCGACCAACCAATACCATCGCTTGGGCTTCCTAAGCCGCGCGATTGGTCACGGTTTCCTTATCCCTTTATCTACGGACAATCTGACCCGACCCTTTTTGACAACGCCAACTGGCGGCTATGCGCGGTTCAGGCTCTGGGAAAACGCGATTTTGCATCCCTGACGTCAGATGCTTATGATGCTGATGATCCGCAATTGGTGGAGTTTATTGCGCGTCAAACATTGCCACGTCGCGGCATCCTCGCCGATTCTGATGAGATATTGGTTACAATGGGCGCGCAGAATGCGTTGTGGCTAACCGCTCAGATTTTATTGGACCCACACCGCAAAGCCGTCATCGAAAACCCGTGTTATCCCGCGCTTCGCTCTGTTGTAGATTACACCAGATGCGAACAGGCTGTGGTGTCCGTCGATGGCAAAGGGTTGCCGCCGGAGAATATCCCGAGTGGGACCGACGTGGTGTTTGTGACCCCCAGTCACCAATCACCGACAACTGTGACGATGCCGATGGAGCGGCGCAAAACGCTGCTGGATGCCGCGGAAACGCAGGATTTCTTGATCGTTGAAGACGACTACGAGTTTGAAATGACATTTGGCGCGACACCTTCGCCCTCGCTGAAGTCGTTGGATAAAACAGGGCGTGTGATCCATGTCGGGTCGTTTTCAAAATCACTTTTTCCGGGGCTGCGGCTTGGCTACTTGGTGGGGCCTGCACCGTTCATTGCTGCGGCGCGAGCCTTGCGCGGGGCGATCTTGCGCCACCCGCCGGGGCACATCCAACGAACGGTGAGCTATTATTTGTCGCGGGGGCATTACGATGCACAGGTTCGCAGGATGAGCAGGGCCTATCACGAACGACGTTTGGTTATTTTGGATGCCCTCAAGAACGAAGGATTGCCGCTTCCGGCCGCAGAATCGGTTGGTGGTTCTTCGCTTTGGCTAGAAGCGCCACAATCTGTCGACACCAGCCTCTTAGGAAGCCGTTTAAACCAGCAAGGCGTTTTGATTGAACCGGGCACGCATTTCTTTGTCGCAAAGCCTGCGCCAAGGTTTTACTATCGTATTGCATATTCCTCCATTCCAAAGGAACGGATCGCAAAAGGTATCCGCCTCATTGCAGCAGAAACCGAAAAAATTCGAACTGGTATCTAGCCCAAACAACTGGCATTAAGTTGCCAAATCAACTGGCCCTAACGCAGATCAAGTGGGGCCCGTACTGTGCACGATAAATCCAACCGACAGCAGATTCATTTAGGGGATACGCTCATGAAAATGACGACCGAGGAAGCCTTTGTAAAAACACTTCAAGCGCATGGCATTCGTCACGCTTTTGGGATCATCGGCTCTGCGATGATGCCGATTTCTGACATTTTCCCGGCTGCGGGTATCACCTTTTGGGACTGTGCCCACGAAATGACCGCGGGCATGATGGCGGACGGCTACACCCGCGCCACCGGCGAGATGTCGATGATGATCGCCCAGAACGGCCCCGGCATTACGAACTTTGTAACGTCCGTGAAGACGGCCTATTGGAACCACACCCCATGTCTGCTGGTCACACCGCAGGCCGCCAACAAGACCATCGGTCAGGGTGGCTTCCAAGAGATGGAGCAGATGAACCTGTTCGCTGATTGCGTGGCCTATCAGGAAGAAGTGCGCGATCCATCCCGCATTTGCGAAGTCCTCGCGCGTGTGATCTCGAAGGCGCATCGTTTGTCTGGCCCCGCCCAAATCAACATTCCCCGCGATTTCTGGACCCAAGTTGTCGACATCGAAATCCCAGAGCCGATCAACTTCGAAGTTTCCCCCGGTGGCACAGACTCAATCGCGAAAGCCGCTGAACTGCTGTCCACAGCCAAATTCCCGGTCATCCTGAACGGTGCGGGCGTTGTTCTGTCTGCGGGCGGGATTGAGGCGTCCAAAGTTCTGGCCGAAAAACTCGACGCGCCTGTTTGCGTCGGCTACCAGCACAATGACGCCTTCCCCGGCAACCACCCGCTGTTCGCAGGCCCCTTGGGCTATAACGGGTCCAAGGCTGGGATGGAGCTGATCAGCAAGGCCGATGTTGTTCTGGCCCTTGGCACGCGCCTGAACCCGTTTTCGACCCTACCCGGTTACGGCATTGATTACTGGCCCACAAATGCGAAGGTTATTCAGGTTGATATCAACCCCGACCGCATTGGCTTGACCAAAAAAGTCACCGTTGGGATCGTTGGTGATGCGACGAAAGTTGCCAACGGAATTACGGCTGCTTTGTCCGAAACGGCGGGTGATGCGGGTCGCGAGGATCGCAAGAACCTGATCGCCAAGACCAAATCCGCTTGGGCGCAAGAACTAACATCCCTTGATCACGAAGAGGATGATCCAGGCACCACATGGAACGAACGCGCACGCGCGGCCCGTCCTGACTGGATGTCCCCGCGTATGGCATGGCGCGCGATCCAGTCCGCGATGCCAGAGGATGCGATTATTTCATCTGACATCGGCAACAACTGCGCCATCGGAAACGCCTATCCAAGCTTCCCAACAGGTCGCAAGTATCTGGCCCCCGGTCTGTTTGGCCCATGTGGTTACGGCCTGCCATCCATCATCGGTGCCAAGATCGGCCAACGCGACACGCCGGTCACCGGCAAAGCCGATGACGGTGCCTTCGGGATTTCCGTCAACGAATTGACTGCGATTGGCCGCGATGAGTGGCCTGCGATTACGCAGATCGTTTTCCGCAACTACCAGTGGGGCGCGGAAAAGCGTAACTCGACCCTTTGGTTTGATGACAACTTTGTTGGCACCGAACTGGACATGAAAGTGTCTTATGCCGGGATCGCAAACGCTTGTGGTCTTAAAGGTGTTCAGACGCGCACGATGGAAGAAACCACCGCTGCGCTAAAGCAAGCGATCAAAGATCAGATGGAAAACAACACCACGACCCTGATCGAGGTCATCCTGAACCAGGAACTGGGTGAACCCTTCCGCCGCGATGCGATGAAGAAACCCGTCAAAGTGGCCGGAATCTCCAAAACCGATATGGCAGCAGAGTAAGCTTGCCATTCGACCTTGCCCCGGACGTCGTCGCTGCACTGGCCATCGCACTTGTGGCCGCAGCATACGTCCGGGGCTATTCCGGCTTTGGCTTTTCGGCGATCTTTATTGCCTTTTCGGCGCTTCTCACCAACCCTTTGCCACTCATCCCGGTAGTGTTCGGATGCGAAATCCTGATGACCTTGTTCCAAGCGAAAGGAATCCGCGGCCACATAGATTGGCAACGGGTTATCGCGATGCTGGGCGGCGCGGCGATTGTGCTGCCGTTCTCGGTTTGGGTGATCCTGTCACTGGGCGACGCACAAGTGCGATTGATTGTGTCGGGCATCGTTTTGGTGATGTCGATCATCCTGCTTACCGGCTGGACAATTCAGCGCCAGATCAAGACCCCAGGCAACATCGGGGTCGGCGCAATTTCAGGGCTTTGCAACAGTGCCGGGATTGGCGGCTTACCGGTTGCGGCCTTCATGACCGCGCAGAAAATGCCAGCAGCGACGTTCCGTGCAACTATGATCGTTTATCTGACGGGCCTCGACCTTATCACCATGCCATTGCTTTGGATGGGTGGGCTTGTGACATGGGAAACCGCCTATGCTTTGTTGCTGGCCTTCCCGCTTTTAGGGTTGGGAATCTGGCTCGGCACGCGTCGATTCAATGCCGCCTCCCCCGAAGGGTTTCGCAAATTTGCAATTCTACTCTTGCTGACGCTGGCCGTGCTTGGTCTGCTGCGGGCAAGCATTTGAGGTAACACGATGACAGCATCCCCTTTCTTATCCGCCAAGGCTGCGACAGCGCCCGTTGATATCATTACGATGGGCCAGAACTTTGGCAGTCCGCGCGTGGCAATTGCACGTGCAAATGCCCCCCTGCCCATGCAAGCGGCGAAAGAAGCGACAGAGGCCGATCTGATGGTTCCCGTCTTTGTTGGCGAAGCCGATCAAGTGCGTGAAGAGGCAGAGAAGCTGGATTGGGATATTTCCGGTTTTGCGATTCATGACACAACCGGAGAACTTGAGGCAGGCAAAGTCGCCGCTGGGCTATGTGGTGCAGGTGAGGCCGATGTTCTGATGAAGGGCCAGCTGCACACAGATTCCTTTATGCGCGCGGCCGTCAGCCGCGATGCGGGGCTGCGCACGGGCAATCGGTTTGTACATATCTTTCACATCAGCCCGCCAGACGGTGGGCGCCCGATCTTGATCTCGGATGCTGCTGTGAACGTCGCGCCCAATTTGGAAACACGTCAGGCTGCAATCACTGAGGTCACGAAACTGCTGATCAAGCTTGGTACGGCCCAACCTAAAATTGCGATCCTGTCAGCGACAGAAACCGCAATCGAAAGCGTGCCATCCTCCTTGGACGGGAAAGCGCTAGCAGATTGGGCGAAAGAGAATGTGCCAGAGGCGCTGGTGTCTGGCCCGCTCGCCTTTGATCTGATCATGTCACCGGATGCGGTAAAGACGAAAAAGCTGACGGATGATCCTGTCGCCGGTCAGGCAGACGCTATCATTGTGCCAGATATCGTTTCGGGCAACGCGTTGTTTAAAGCGTTTGTTTACCTCACCGGCGGCTGTGCTGCAGGGCTTGTTACAGGTGCAAAGGTGCCGATCCTTCTCACCTCCCGCGCTGATCCGGCTGCCGCGCGCATGACGTCCATCGCGCTGGCTGCCATTTCTTGTGGTTTGCCAAAATGATCCTTGTCCTAAACGCTGGCTCGTCCTCTCTCAAGGTTGAGATGTTCCACCCTGATCTGACCTCTGTGATCAGCGGCGCGGTGACGAACATCGGCACAAGAGGCATCCTGTCGCTGGGCGATGATGAACAAGATGTCACGACCAGCAACCATGCAAATGCACTGGACGCGATGTTGGCCGCCTTAAACAGCGTGGGCTTCGGGCTTGATAAACTGACCGCTGCTGCACACCGGGTCGTGCACGGCGGAACAATCCTGACAGCACCTGCAAAAGTGACCCCACAGGTCATCGCAGCCATCGAAAGCTGCATCCCTTTGGCACCGCTACACAACCCAAACAACCTTGCCGCCATTCTTGCCCTGCAAGAGGCCGCACCCGAACTGGCGCAATATTGTTCGTTTGGAACTGCGTTTCATGCAACCAACCCCGACGTTGCGACCCGATATGCAATCCCGCAAACCCAGCACGATGCCGGTATCCGGCGCTACGGGTTTCATGGGTTAAGCTATGCCAACATGGTCGCGGACCTCGGCGATAACATTCCACACAGGTTATTGGCTCTGCACCTTGGCAACGGGGCCTCACTCTGCGCCATCAGAGACGGAAAATCCATCGCCACTTCGATGGGCTATTCGCCGCTGTCAGGTCTGACAATGGGCACCCGATCCGGGGACATCGACGGTGCAGCTGTGTTGCGGATCAGTGCCGCCTTGGGTGAGGATGAAACCGATCGCATGCTCAACAAAAATTCCGGGCTAAAGGCGCTGGCAGGTGACAACAACATGAAGTTGTTGCTGGATCGCGACGACAAAGACGCAGATTTCGCAGTTGAACATTTCTGCTATTGGGCAGCGCGCCACGCCGGTTCCGCAATTGTGGCAATGGGCGGTGTCGATGCCGTGGCCTTTACCGGCGGCATCGGTGAAAATGCAGCGCCAATTCGCGACCGGATCATGCAACATCTGACATGTTTCGGTGACGTGCCTGTACACATCATCCAAGCTGACGAAGAAAAACAGATTGCCCGCGACGCTATTTCCTTGATCGACGGTAACGCATGAACTGGCTGATCGACATCACCAATCTGACGACCAGCGAATTCTGGATCGTGTTCGGTATTGTCATAATCGCCGGCATTGTGCGGGGCTTTTCCGGTTTCGCGCTATCAGCGCTCATCATGGCAACGGCTGTCACTATCCTTCCCCCGATTGAGCTGATCCCGATGCTCTGGTGGTTGGAAATGGCCGCATCCCTTTTGATGCTCAAAGGGGGGTGGGCCAACGCAGATCGCAAAACGACATATGGGTTGGTTATTGGATCGACTGTTGGCTGGCCAATCGGGCTTTGGCTGACGACGTCGATTGATGTGAACCTCTCAAAGATCATCGCGCTCAGCATTATTGTCGTTCTTGCGATCAGCCAATTGGCAAAAATCAGACTAGGATTCTTGGCAAGCAAAGCTGGCCTTTACGGCACAGGCATTGTTGCAGGGATTGTCAGTGGCATTGCCCATGTCGGTGGTATGGTGGTGGCATTCTATGTCCTTGCCAGTGATGCCCCACCGCGCAGCATGCGCGGATCACTCGTTTTATTTCTGTTCCTTGGATCAATCATGTCGATGATCACCCAAATCGCTTTTGGTGTGATGGACCTGTCTGGCGTTGCAAGGGGCCTTGTCTTCGCCGTACCAACAATCATTGGGGTCCTTTTGGGTCAACGATTGTTTGTTGAACGATTCTCGTCTTATTATCGACCTCTCTGCCTCACCCTGTTGTGTGGTTTGGCCGGTGCGGGTTTAATCCGCACAGCCTTAAACTGAAAGTATCGCCTATGTCACTTGATGAACCAAAACTGGACCTTTCGCCAAAAGTCTCTGACGAGGTGCGCAAGACGACCTGTTATATGTGCGCCTGTCGTTGTGGCATTAACGTGCATATGAAAGACGGTGAAGTCGCCTATATCGAAGGCAACCGCGATCACCCGGTGAACCAAGGGGTGCTATGCGCAAAAGGCAGCGCAGGCATTATGCAGCACAACGCGCCATCGCGTTTGCGCGCGCCTCTCAAACGGGTCGGGCCACGCGGCTCCGGACAATTCGAAGAAATCACTTGGGAAGAAGCGCTGACAACAGCCACCAAATGGCTAAAGCCGCTGCGCGAAAAGCATCCAGAAAAGCTGGCGTTCTTTACCGGGCGCGATCAGTCGCAAAGTTTCACATCCTTCTGGGCCCAAGGGTTCGGCACCCCCAATTACGCAGCCCATGGCGGGTTCTGTTCGGTGAACATGGCCGCCGCTGGTATCTATACAATGGGCGGCGCGTTCTGGGAGTTTGGTCAGCCGGACTGGGATCATACCAAGATGCTGATGATCTTTGGTGTCGCCGAAGATCACGACAGCAATCCCATCAAGATGGGCATCGGCAAGATCAAAGCGCGCGGCGCAAAAGTGATCGGCGTCAACCCGATCCGCACCGGGTACAACGCGGTGGCAGATGATTGGATTGGGATCACGCCCGG
Source organism: uncultured Paracoccaceae bacterium (assembly GCA_937922155.1). GTDB lineage: Bacteria > Pseudomonadota > Alphaproteobacteria > Rhodobacterales > Rhodobacteraceae > Cognatiyoonia. Next base: position 13,517 of record CAKZVL010000154.1, read on the forward strand.
CACAGATGGTCTCTTCATTCTATCGCTGATCCACTGCCTGATGAAGGCAGGGAACATGGACCTCGACTACCTTGCACGATTCACAAATGCACCTGTCCTGATTGACGAAGATCCAGCAAGCCCACAGCGGGGCGAATTTTTGCGCGATAACGAAGGCCAACCGCTGGTAATCGACAGCAGAACTGGCAAACTTGCGCCTTGGAACGGGCAAGGCGTTGAACCCGACCTGCGCGGAACCTACCGCAACAAAGGTGTGACGCATCGACCTGTGTTCCACCTGATGGCCGACCGCTACATGTCCGAAGACTACGCGCCCGAAGCTGTGGCAGAACGATGCGGCATTCCGGCTATCAAGATTTTCCAAACCGCCGCCGACCTTGCCCGCGTCGCCTTTGATCAGGCAATTACGCTGGATCGGCCATGGACAGATTTCAGGGGCAAAGAACATCCCAACATGATTGGCCGTCCTGTCAGCTTTCACGCGATGCGCGGGATTTCGGCCCATTCCAATGGGTTCCAAACCTGCCGCGCGCTGCACGTGCTGCAAATCATTCTTGGGGCCGTGGAAACCCCCGGCGGCATGCGCTTCAAACCGCCCTATCCGAAACCCGCGACCGCGCATCCAAAACCGCACGGCAATGTGCAACCGGGCAAACCGCTTGACGGGCCACACTTGGGCTATCCGCAGGGGCCGGACGATCTTTTGTTGAACGACGACGGCAAAGCCAAGCGTATCGACAAGGCCTATACATGGGATAACCCGATGTCGGCTCATGGCCTGATGCATATGGTGATTTCCAACGCGCACGCAGGCGACCCCTACAAGATCGATACCCTATTTATGTATATGGCAAACATGTCGTGGAATTCTTCAATGAATACCTCAGGCGTGATCGAAATGCTGACGGATCAGGACGAAGATGGGAATTACGTGATTCCCAACATCATCTATTCGGACGCTTATAGCTCGGAAATGGTGGCTTACGCTGATCTAATCTTCCCCGATACGACCTATCTGGAACGCCACGATTGTATCAGTCTGTTGGATCGCCCCATTTGCGAAGCTGACGCCGTTGCAGACGCAATCCGCTGGCCCGTCGTGGAACCCGACCGCGATGTGCGGGGTTTTCAATCAGTGCTTTGTGATCTGGGCGCGCGACTTGGCCTTCCGGGTTTTGTGAACGACGATGGCGGACAGAAATACGCCGATTACGCAGATTACATCCAAACCCATGTACGACGTCCCGGCGTCGGCCCCTTGGCCGGCTGGCGGATTGGCGACAACGGAAAACTGCAAGGCGGTCGCGGTGCCCCCAACGAAGCGCAACTTCAAAGCTATATCGAAAACGGCGGTTTCTGGATGGAACATGTCCCGACAGAGGGTTCGTACTACAAACCATTCAACCAAGCCTATCAAAACTGGGCCGTGCAAATGGGGTTTTATGACGTGGAACAACCCTATATCTTCCAACTTTACGTTGAACCGATGCGCAAATTCCAGGCAGCAGCAGAAGGGATCGGCCATCGCCAACCTCCCGATCATTTGCGCAGCCAAATCAGCAAAACGATGGACCCGCTGCCGATCTGGTATGCCCCGTTCGAAGAAACATCCGTCGATCTGGATGACTTTCCCTACCATGCGCTGACGCAACGCCCGATGGCGATGTATCACAGCTGGGGCACACAGAACGCGTGGCTGCGTCAAATCCACGGGCGTAATCCGCTTTACCTGCCCACAGCCATCTGGACCGACAAAGGGTTCAAAGACGGCGATTGGGCCAAGGTCACATCAACCCACGGCATGATCGTGGTGCCCGTCGCGCATCAGGCGTCGCTTAATCCCCACACTGTTTGGACCTGGAACGCCATCGGCAAGCGCAAAGGGGCGTGGGCCCTTGGAACAGACGCAAGCGAAGCCAGTGAAGGGTTCTTGCTCAACCACCTCATCCACGAATTGTTGCCGCCCAAAGGCGACGGTTTGCGCTGGGCCAATTCCGATCCCATCACAGGCCAAGCCGCATGGTTTGATCTGCGCGTGAACATCGAAAAAACCGAACCACCCGCTGAGGCACAACCAAACCTTACACCGATCCAATCGCCGGTCCCTGAGGGACCCAAGGACCTTGCATGGAAGGTCGGGAAATGAACAACCGAAAAGTTCTTACTCTAATCGCTGCCTTCCTCGTTCTGACGGTTGGATCCTTCATCTGGTACGTCGCCACATGGGATGATCGCGCGAGTGCGACACGCCCCTATCATCTTGCCAAAAATACTCCCGCCGGAGGCCAAGTTCTCTCTAAGAACTTGTCGCCAATTCTTTTTCAAAGAATTGACTCCCGCCCAGCTAATGCGGTGTTTTCATGACCCAGCTCCCTCCTCCCTCCGCCAAAAAGCTTGGCCTCGTGATCGACTTGGACACATGCGTGGGCTGTCATGCTTGCGTGATTTCCTGCAAAGGCTGGAACACCGAAAACTACGGTGCGCCCCTGTCGGATCAAAACGCCTATTCTGGCGCGGCGTCGGGGACCTTTCTCAACCGTGTGCATTCTTACGAAGTGCAGCCGGATGAAGGCACAGCCCAGCTGATCCATTTCCCCAAATCCTGTTTGCATTGCGAAGACGCACCTTGCGTGACGGTTTGCCCCACGGGTGCAAGTTACAAGCGCAGCGAAGATGGGATCGTGCTGGTTAACGAAAGCGATTGCATCGGATGCGGGCTATGCGCTTGGGCCTGTCCTTACGGCGCACGCGAATTGGATGCCGCCGAAGGGGTGATGAAGAAATGCACCCTTTGCGTGGATCGGATTTACAACGAAAACCTGCCCGAGGAAGACAGAGAGCCCGCTTGCGTGCGCACCTGCCCTGCTGGCGCGCGTCATTTTGGAGATCTGGGTGATCCGGGCAGCGCAGTCAGCCAATTGGTCGAGGAACGCGGTGGCTTTGATTTGATGCCAGAACTCGGCACCAAGCCTGTGAACAAATACCTGCCCCCGCGGCCAAAGGATGTGGAACCTGACATTAATGTCCTCGCGCCCTATCTGGAACCTGTGGCACAAGACGGTGCAGGCTTAATTCATTGGCTGGACAAGGCGCTTTCTGCCCTACCGGGAGGATCCAAATAATGCATCCCGCACCCTCAGTTATACTCTTCAACACCTTCTCCGGCCTTGGATTTGGGCTGCTGTTCTGGCTTGGCTTTGATGCAACGCCACCAACCGGATGGATCGCCTTTGCCTTCTTTGCGCTCGCCTACATCATGGCGGTCGGCGGATTGTTGGCGTCCTTGTTTCACCTCGGGCACCCAGAACGCTTTCTCAAGGCGTTCAGCCAGTGGAAAACCAGTTGGCTAAGCCGTGAAGGGATTTGCGCTGTGGCTGCATTGACCTTGATGGCACTTTACGGCGCTGGGCTTGTGTTCTTTGACACCAATATCGCACCGCTCGGCTGGATCGGCGGGCTGTTGTCATTGGGTGTAATTTTTACAACCTCGATGATCTATGCGCAGATGAACACGGTGCCGCGCTGGAAACACTGGTCCACGCCGGCGTTGTTCCTTTTGCTTGCGCTTGGCGGTGGGGCTTTGTTTGCCGCCAAGATCACCTTTGCCACAGTCCTTTTGATCCTGGCCGGTCTCGCGGCTCTTGTGCATTGGTTCGTCGGCGACAGGCGGATGGCGGCTAGTGGCACAACCCTTGCCACAGCGACGGGGCTGGGTCACATCGGCAGTGTCACAGCCTTTGAACCGCCGCACACGGGCACAAATTACCTGCTCAAGGAATTCGCTTTTGAGGTCGGGCGCAAGCATGCCCAAGCACTGCGCTTGATCTCTATGCTGCTTGGGTTTGTCGTTCCCGTGCTGGCGTTGTTGTATTTACCTGGTCACTTTGGCGCCGGCGTTGCAGTGCTCTGCCATATCGCGGGTGTTCTGGCCCTGCGCTGGTTGTTCTTTGCCCAAGCAGAACATGTGGTCGCGCTTTACTATGGAAAGCGATAATCTCTCTTCAGGGTTGAGCGGGCCAATCTCAGATCACGGTTGGGCTAGTGCCCACCCTACCCTCTGATACGGGCTTCTGTTTTGGCATCAAAAAGGTACATCCGATGTGCCTCAAAACTTAACCCGACGCTGTCGCCTTCGCTGACGCGCTCATCACCGCGTTCTTCCACGACAAGCCGTTCACCGGTTTCAGCCACGAGATAGGCATAGGACACACCGCCCAAGCTTTCGATCATATCGACCCGCAGCGCATCGCCACTGCGAACGATCGTTAGATGTTCAGGTCGAATACCAACCGTCACGTCATAGCCCTTGTAAGCCTGCGCAATCGAAGCAGGGACATCGGTATTCAGCGCGGGAATCGACACCGCCCCATCGCCAACCTTACCCGATAGAAAATTCATTGCGGGCGATCCGATAAAGCCTGCCACAAATTTGTTGTCAGGATCACGGTAGAGATCCATCGGCGCACCGACTTGTTCAATTTCACCAAGGCGCAACACCACAATCTTGTCGGCCAAGGTCATCGCCTCGACCTGATCATGGGTGACGTAGATCATCGTCGCGCCGATTTCTTTGTGCAGGCGCGCGATTTCAACACGCATCTCTACGCGCAGTTCAGCGTCCAGATTTGACAGAGGTTCATCGAATAAAAACACCTCTGGGCCGCGTACAATCGCGCGACCAATCGACACGCGCTGCCGCTGCCCGCCGGACAAGGCGGCAGGCTTGCGATCAAGGTAGTCGTCCAGTTTCAAAATGCGGCTCGCCTCGGCCACCTTTGCCGAAATCTCAGCCTTCGGGTGCCCGTTCATTTTCAGGCCGAACCCCATGTTGTCCTGCACGGTCATATGCGGGTAAAGCGCATAGGTCTGAAAAACCATCGCCACGCCCCGATCAGACGGGTCCAACTTCGTCACATCGCGCGCGCCAATATGGATCGCGCCTCCGGTGGTTTCTTCTAACCCCGCCACCATGCGCAACAGCGTTGATTTACCACAGCCAGAAGGGCCGACAAAAACACAGAATTCGCCGTCCTCAATTTCTAGATCAATACCATGGATCACCTGCGCTTGGCCGTAGCGTTTGATGACTTGGTTCATAGTGACACCGGACATGGCTAAATCCTTGTTTCTTGTTGTTTGACTTGGTCGGGAAAGGACCAGCGCTGCGCCTCTGCCGCGATGGTCTGTGCAGACTTTTGAATATCGCCGACGTGTTGTTCGAGCCCTGCCAAATTGGTTCGCTGGGTCGTGCTAGTCACTGACAGCGCCCCAAGGACCCGCAAGGTTTGGGATAAGATGGGCACGGAAACACAGATGATCGTAGGTTCATGTTCTTCACGATCAAATCCATAGCCATTGGCACGGATCTGGGTCAGTTCGGCGGTGAGCACTTCTGCACTGGTCAAGGTATGATCGGTAAAGCGATGAAAGGATTGCTGCTCAATCAGGCTTTGCGCCTCGTCCTCTGGCAAAAACGCCAACATCGCCTTTCCAACGCCGGTGCAATACGCGGGACCAACCTTGCCAGCATCGCTATACATTTCCACCGGTTGTTCGGCGTTGCACTTATCAAGGTAAAGTACTTGCGCGCTGTCAAGCTTTGCTAGGTGAATGGTCTCTCCGGTCAGCGCGCTTAACGCTTCAAGATGAGGGCGCGCGACCTGTGCGAGCGAGGATTGACGCCAAGCCGAATGTGCCAAACGCACCAGCCGAGTGCCAGGTGTATACGTATTGGTTTCTGGATCATGATCCAACATCCCTTGCGAGCTGAGCGTTTGGATCAGGCGATATAACGTGGGCTTAGGGAAATCCGACGCGGCCAAGACTTCGCCAAACCGGACAGGGCGACCAAGCGCCGCCACCTCCTCCAGCACTTGAAGGGCTTTTCCGACTGTTCCGTCACCGGACGCACGCGTCATTGTCTTCCTCCCGATCGCCTGGGGATGTCATCATCAAAACCGCAGGCGAAGTGTTGACAAGCCTAAGCTCTTCGCGGTTTAGTATCAATATCCAAAACTAAGTTTCATTAAATGAAACCTTGGAATTGGATCACGAATTATCGTGGGAGCATTTAGGGAGGACACTATGCATTCCATTCTTAAGACGTCGCTTGCGGCGTTGATCGCTGCTGGCGTGGCGACGACTGCATCGGCTGACGGACACGGTCTGTCAGGTGAGCTGCGCATCATGTCAGATATGTCAAACCCAGCGCCGCGTGCGGTGATGGAAAAAATGGCTGCGGATTTTGACGCGCTTCACCCAAATCTGTCAGTTGATCTGACAATCGTTGATCGCGAAGCCTGGAAAACCCAAATTCGCAACGCATTGGGTGCAAACCCGCCAGACGTCGTAAACTGGTACGCTGCCACACGTATGCTGCCATACGTCGAAGCTGGCCTGTTCATGGACGTCTCCGATCTTTGGAACGAACCAGAAATGGCTGACCTTGCCTCCACCAAAGGTGCGATGACTTTGGACGGCAAGCAGTGGGGCGTGCCTTACACATACTACCAGTGGGGCGTTTACTACCGCAAAGACATCTACGAAGAGCTGGGCCTGAGCGAGCCAACAACATGGGAAGAGGAAAAGGCAAACTGCCAGGCAATCCTCGATTCTGGGCGCAAATGCTATACCATCGGGTCCAAGTTCCTTTGGACTGCTGGCGGTTGGTTTGACTACATCAACAGCCGCACAAACGGCTATGACTTCCACATCGAACTGGCGACAGGTCAGGTGCCTTGGACAGATGACCGCGTAAAGGCGACGTTTGCGAACTGGCGCGAGCTGATCGACATGGGTGCCTTTATCGACGATCACCAGTCTTACAGCTGGCAGGAAGCGATGCCGTTCATGATCGACGGTGAAGCAGCGGCCTATCTGATGGGTAACTTCTCTGTCGCGGCGTTCCGTGACGGTGGCCTGACAGATGATCAGTTGGACTTTTACCAGTTCCCAGCGATCAACCCTGATGTTGAACCAGCAGAAGATGCGCCAACAGATACGTTCCACATCGCCTCTGGCGCACAGAACGTTGACGCGGCGAAAGCGTTCCTGCTCTACGTGACTTCACCCGAAGTTCAGACATGGATCAACGGCGGCGACGCACTTGGTCAGTTGCCAGTGAACGCAAAGGCTGAAGTGTCTGATGACAAGTTCATTCAGGAAGGCTTCAACATGCTGTCCAACAACGCAGGCGGCGGCATCATGCAGTTCTTTGACCGTGACTTCTCAGCTGAGATGGCATCTGTCGGCATGGAAGGCCTGCAAGAGTTCATGGTGTTCCCAGACAATCTGGATGACATCCTGGCACGCCTGGAAGAAACACGTCAGCGCATCTACAACTAAGCGCGACGCGAAAAGTAGGGTGGGTTTAAACCCACCCTACACCCCAACCCATTCGCAAGCGCCCGGCGGCACTTTCGTATGTGTTGACCCAAGGAAGAAACGCCAATGGCAGCAGCATCCACAACCAATGTTCCCGCCCAACGCAGCTGGTATAAGCGCAACGAAATTGCGATTACGCCGTGGCTGTTTTTGCTCCCCGCCATGCTGTTCTTTGCGGTTTATGTGATCATTCCGATTGGGCAATCTTTCTGGATCAGCTTCCATGAATGGGACGGTTTAGGTGAAAAAACCTATATCGGTGCGGCCAATTACGAACGGCTTTTGGGAATTGGTGATCAAAACATGGATCGCAAATTCCAAACCTCTTTCTGGAACAACCTGCGCTGGCTGGTTCTCTACCTTTTGGCGATCCCGCTGGGCTTGTTCATCGCGCTGTTCCTGAACCAGAATGTTACGGGAATCCGGCTTTATAAGTCGCTGTTCTTCTTTCCTTTCGTCATCAGCCAAGTTGTTGTCGGCCTTGTATTCAGCTGGTTCTATCTGCCGCGCGAAGGATTGCTGAACGCAATTCTGATGGGCATCGGGTTGGAACCTGTGAATATCCTTGGCGATCCTGATACGGCAACCTACGGCATCATTGCCGCCGGGCTTTGGCCGCAGACGGCTTATTGTATGATTTTGTATCTAACAGGCCTAAACGCCGTTGACCCCGAACAGGTCGAAGCAGCGCGCCTTGATGGGGCCAAGGGGCCACGGATGCTGTGGTATGTTATTCTGCCGCAATTGAAACCAGCGACCTTCATCGCCTTTGTGGTGACAATCATCGGCGCGCTGCGATCCTTTGACCTGATCAGCGTTATGACCAACGGTGGTCCGTTTGGGTCCACTCGCGTCCTTAGCTTTTATATGTTCGAAGAAAGCCTGTCTGAGTTCGGCTTCCGCATGGGATTTGGTGCAGCGATTGCCGTTGTCCTCTTCTTCATCATGCTCTTCTTCATCGTGTACTTCCTGTATTCGATGTGGCGCGACGAACAAGGGGCGCACTGATATGTTTCCAACCCCACTCGAAAAACGCTCACGCACAGCGCAGATCAGCTATCAAGCGTTCTTGCCGATTGCGCTGATCATCTGGCTTTTACCGCTTTTGGCGGTCGCCAATTTTTCGATCAAGCCAGAGGCGGATTTCGTCAATGGCAACTATTGGGGCATGCCGTCATCCTTCGAAGCGTTCAACAACTACGGCCGCGTGTTTTTTGAATCCAACATGCCGCGCTATCTTTTGAATTCACTTTTGATCACTGTTCCAACGATGATCGGGGCGGTAGCGCTATCTGCCATGGCTGGCTTTGCGCTGGGCGTTTATCGGTTCCGCGGGAACCTGTTGATCTTTTTCATCTTCATCGCCGGAAACTTTGTTCCGTTTCAAATCCTCATGGTGCCGGTGCGTGATTTGACCATCAACTTGGGCATGTATGACACCATTCTGGGGCTCGTGTTATTCCATGTCGCATTCCAGACCGGGTTCTGCACCTTGTTCATGCGCAATTTTATCCGCGCACTGCCGTTTCCTTTGATTGAAGCAGCCCGTGTTGAGGGCGTCGCGGAATGGCGCATTTTTTGGTACGTAGTTTTGCCACTGATGAAACCCGCACTTGCTGCTTTGGCCGTTCTGATTTTCACCTTCATCTGGAACGATTATTTCTGGGCTGTCGTTTTGACCCAAGGTCCGAACGCACAGCCTGTCACGGCAGGAATCACAGAATTTAACAGCCAGTTCCGCGCCGCCTATCACCTGATGAGCGCGGGCAGCATCGTGGCAGCGCTTCCGCCTGTCATCATGTTCTTCTTGATGCAAAAACACTTTATCGCCGGTCTAACTCTTGGGGCTGTGAAATAACCGATGATCCGAACCTACCGACTGGATGATGGTCGTCAGACGCTTGTCTTGGCCGCTACAAATGACAGGCTGCCACAAGTCGTCTACTGGGGTGCCGCGCTGCCCATGGATGAGGATATGGAAGCGCTCCACGCCGCCCATGCCATTGACGTTACTGGCGGGATGCTGGACGAGAACCCAGATCTGTCGATCTGCCCCGAAGCAACCCGCAGCTTTCCCGGTCAACCCGGCCTAATCGTGCGCGACAATGATGGTACGCCATTGCTGCCAAAGTTCTGTTTCAAAGAGGCAACGCAGAACGGCACGCTGGAATTGGTGTATGAGGACGAGGTCAACAAACTCACCCTCACCACCACGTTCAGCGTTGATACCGACACCCACATGATCACCTGCCAAACGACACTGGATGCCAGCCGTCCTGTTCACTTGCATTGGCTTGCGGCCCCTGTCTTGCCCGGACCACAGCAAAGCGAAGACATGATCGACGTCTCGGGCCGCTGGTGCGGAGAGTTCGCGCTGAACCGCACCGCGTGGTCGCCCGGTATGCGCTACCGCGAAAACCGCACAGGGCGCACAGGGCACGAACATTTTCCGGGGCTTTATGTGCCCTGCACAGGGGCCACCAACACCAACGGGGAATGCTATGCGTTTCACTACGGTTGGTCCGGTGGGCACCGTATGATCGCCGAAGAATTACAAGACGGACGCCGCCATATCCAGTGGGGCCATGCCGCACGGATGGAAACGCAAGCTGCGACGCAGTTCAAAACAGCGCCGCTTTATATCACCTATTCAAACACTGGGCTGAATGGATGCGCTGTTAGCTTTCAACGGCACCTGCGCGACCGCATTGTGACCTGGCCCAAACCCGACGCGCCGCGCCCTGTGCATTATAACTGCTGGGAAGCCGTGTATTTCGACCACAAGCTGCCTGTGCTGAAAGACATCGCAAAACGCGCCGCTGATTTGGGCGCGGAACGCTTTGTTCTTGATGACGGCTGGTTTGGACAACGCGATGACGACACCCGCAGCCTGTCAGACTGGACCGTGGACGCGCGCAAATATCCCGACGGCTTGGGCCCCTTGGTTGATCATGTCCATAGCCTTGGCATGACCTTCGGCCTTTGGTTCGAACCAGAAATGATCAACGAAGACAGCGACATTCACCGCGCCAACCCTGACTGGGTCTTGGGCAGCGAGGATCAAACGCTTGGCCGTCAGCAAAAGGCGCTGAATATGGCGCTGCCAGCGGTGCGGGATTACCTATATGAACGGATGTCAGCGATCTTGCGCGATCACGACATCGACTACATCAAATGGGATCATAACCGTGTGCTGCCCATGCCGGATGCGGCACAAACACGCGGCTCTTATGCCCTGATTGACAGGCTACGCCGCGATTTTCCGATGGTTGAGATTGAAAGCTGCGCGTCGGGTGGCGGGCGCATTGATTTTGGCATCATGCAACGCACGCAGCGGATTTGGCTGTCTGACAGCAACGACGCGCTGGAACGGTTGCGCATTCAACATGACGCGGCGCTGTTCCTGCCTTTGTCCGTGACGGGCAGCCATGTTGGACCACGGGTTTGTCATACCTCTGGGCGCACCTTGGATATCTCTTTTCGCGCATGGGTCGCCGCTCAACGGCACATGGGGTTTGAAATGGACCCGCGCGAGTTGGATGATTACGAAACCCGCGTCCTGACCGAAGTCACACGCTGGTGGAAGCACAACCGCAGTTGGATGCAAACCGCAGACATCTTGCGGCTGGACAGCGCCGACCCGGCGGTAATCGCAGAACAGCAAATGGCGACAGATGCCTCCCGCTTTGTCGTCTTCGCAGGCAAAGCTGCGACCAGCACGCAAATCGCGCCCCGCCCTTTGCGCCTAACCGCGCTGGACGGCGAGGCAATGTATACAATCCGACTGGCCAATCGCGATACCGCACCCAGATTGTCGCGCGGAACAACCGCCCTCAAATCCCAAGAGCTGCGCCTGTCCGGCAGCTATTTGATGCGACACGGTGTTACACTGCCTTGGTCATTTCCAGAACGAATTTGGGTTATCGAAGGAGAACGCGCATGATCCCCGCCACATTCCATGATCTACAGGATGCAACCGTGTTCATCACCGGCGGCGGCAGCGGCATCGGCGCCGTGGTTACAGAGGCCTTCATCGCCCAAGGGGCGAAAGTCGGTTTTGTCGACATCATGGATGCCAGCGACACCGCGCGCGCCCTTGGTGAACGATATGGCAATGAACCCCTCGCGCTCCAATGCGATGTTACAGACGTCACCGCACTACACGCGGCAATGGATCAGACAGTCGCCACATTTGGCCCGCTCAAGGCCGTCGTCAACAACGCCGCTAACGATTTGCGCATGGACGCGCTCACGGTAAGCGAAGCGCAATGGGCCGAGATGGTTGACGTTAACCTCAAGCATTACTTTTTTTCCTGCCAAAAGGCAGGTCAACTGATGAAAGACGGCGGCTCTATCATCAATTTTTCTTCTACCAGCTACATGATCGCATCCACTAATATGGCGCCTTATGTGTCCTGCAACGCAGGCATTCTGGGTTTGACCCGCGCCTTGGCGCGCGAATGGGGCCCAAAGGGCATTCGTGTGAACGCGCTTGCGCCAGGCTGGGTTTTAACCGAAAAACAACTGGCAAAATGGGCCACTCCCGAAGCCCTTGAAGAATTCCGCGAAAGCCTGTGCTTAAAGCAAATGTTAGAGCCCGAAGACATCCCCGGAACTGTCCTTTTCCTAGCGTCTGACATCTCAAAGATGATGACAGCGCAAACCCTCGTCGTGGACGGTGGAAAGTCGATGCTGGGGTGAGAGATATTGCTTGGATAGCGGCCGATTGGGGCACGACCAACCTGCGGGTCTGGGGCATGACGCAAAGCGGAACTGTGGTGCAGACGGCGCATTCTGATAAGGGCATGGGCAGCTTGACCCAAGACGCATTCGAACCTGCGCTTCTAGACCTCATTGGCGAATGGATCGACGCCAAAACGACGGTCATGGCTTGCGGCATGGTCGGCAGCCGTCAAGGTTGGGTTGAGGCTGGATATGCCAAAACGCCTTGCCCCGTGATCGCAGACAACTTCGCCCGCGCCTCAACCCATGATCCACGTCTGGACGTTCACATCATACCGGGCATTTCCCAAACAAGCCCCGCCGATGTGATGCGCGGCGAAGAAACCCAGATCGCGGGTTTTTTGGCGCTCAACCCCAATTGGGACGGTGTGCTATGTCTGCCTGGAAGCCACACGAAATGGGTCCACGTCAGCGCCAATGAGGTCATCAGTTTCCAGACCCTGATGACCGGCGAACTATATGCCGCGATCAGCGGACATACCGTGCTGCGCCATTCTATTGGCGCGGGCTGGAACGAAGATAGCTTTGTTGCGGGCGTTCAGGACGGTATGTCACGCCCTGAAAGGATCGCCGCACATTTGTTTTCGCTGCGCGCCGAAGGGCTATTAAACGATCAATGCCCCGATGCGGCCCGCGCACGGCTTTCAGGGCTGCTGGTGGGTGGCGAACTTGCGGCAACCAAGCCCTATTGGTTGGGCCAAAATGTTGCTATCGTGGGCGAAGGTCAGCTTGCCAGCTACTATGCCCAAGCGCTAGAGCTGCAAGGCGTTCGCGCCACCCGTGCGGCGGCTGATCGCATTACACTGGCGGGGCTAACCGTAGCCTATGCCGCGTTGAAGGAGTAAGCAATGCCCCGTCCCCTGATCGCCATTTTGCGTGGTGTTAAACCTGCGGAGGCCGTGGAAATTTGCGGCGCGATTATCGACGCGGGGATCACCACGATCGAAGTTCCGCTGAACTCTCCCGACCCGTTTGACAGCATTGCGCGCATGGCCAAATCGTTTGGCGACAGTGCCCTGATTGGCGCCGGCACTGTTTTGTCCACCGATGATGTGGGTCGTGTCGCCAACGCTGGGGGAAAACTAATTGTCTCACCCAACTGCGACCAACGGGTGATTGTGGCCACCAAGACCGCAAGCCTGCAAAGCTGGCCGGGTGTGATGACGCCAACGGAATGTTTTACCGCCCTAAAGGCGGGCGCAGATGGGCTGAAAATCTTTCCCGGAACATTGATTGGTCCGGCCGGACTACAGGCGATCCGTGCGGTTCTACCGCCTCAGACAAAGGTCTATGCCGTGGGCGGGGCGGGACCGAATAACTTTGCAGATTGGATCAAGGCCAGTGCAGATGGTTTTGGCATTGGCTCCGCGCTCTATAAACCCGGCCTCAGTGTGGCAGAGGTCGCAAGCCGCGCAGCCGATATCGTCGCAGCCTATGATCGGGCAGCGCAATGATTTTTGATGAAACCCCCTGCCGCTTGGGCGAAGGGCCGCTTTGGCACCCGGAACGCCAGCAATTGTTCTGGTTCGATATCCTGAACCACCGTTTGCACACCAGCGGCCAGTTTTGGCAGTTTAGTACCTATGTGTCAGCAGCAGGATGGGTCGATAAAGATCACCTTTTGATCGCAAGTGCCAAAGAGCTTTTTGTGTTTAATCTCAGCAACGGCGCTCGCGAACACGTCTGCCCGCTAGAGGACGACAATCCCACAACACGATCCAACGACGGACGCGCCGACCCGCAAGGCGGTTTTTGGATCGGGACAATGGGAATAGATGCGCAAGCGAAGGCAGGCGCCATTTATCGCTACTACAGGGGTGAGCTGCGCAAGCTTTTTGACAACGTCTCGATCAGCAACGCAATCTGCTTTGCACCGGATGGAAAAACCGCCTTTTTCACCGACACACCCACGCAGCAGATCATGCGCATTTCCCTTGACGCTGACGGCTGGCCACAAGGGGAGGCGTCAATCCACATCGATCTATCCAAAACCGACTTTCGCCCCGACGGGGCCGTTGTGGATCAAGCTGGGAACCTGTTCTCCGCGCAATGGGGGGCTGCACGCGTGGCGGTCTATGATCCCAGCGGTACCTTTATCGAGGCCTTCGATGTCCCCGGCACCCAATCCAGCTGTCCGGCCTTTGGCGGGCCTGATAGAAAAACGCTCTTTTGTACCAGCGCGGCTGTTGGGTTGGACGGGCGGGATGAAGGCAAGACTTTTGCGATTGACACAACCTACACCGGCCAAAAGGAACACCGCGTCCTTGTTTAGAACCAAGGGTTCACCTTCATCTGGCGAAATAAACTCAAAAGGCAGCACATGGATCGCACGCTCGGCGTTTGTTATTACCCTGAACATTGGCCGATGGATATTTGGGCCGATGACGCCGCACAGATGGTTAAGGCTGGGCTGACGTGGGTTCGGATCGGTGAATTTGCGTGGCAACGGATTGAACCCGCACCCGGCGTCTTTGATTGGGGCTGGCTTGATCGCGCGGTAGAGGTACTGTCACAGGCCGGACTGAAAATCGTGATGGGCACGCCCACGGCCACGCCGCCACGATGGATGATCGACAAGTATCCCGATATGCTGCCCGTGGATGATCAAGGGCGCATCCGCAAATTTGGATCACGACGACACTATGATTTCAGCCACTTGGGCTACCGGGGCGAGGCTGTGCGCATCGCGCGACTCATGGGCGAACGCTACGGCGCGCATCCCGCGATCCAAGCGTGGCAGATCGACAATGAATATGACTGCCATGACACAACGCTCAGCTATTCAGACGCAGCGCGGGTGGGATTTCAGGATTGGCTTGCGCAGCGCTATCAATCCACTGACGTGCTCAACCGCGCTTGGGGCAATGTGTTCTGGTCGATGGATTATGACAGCTTTGATCAGATCGACCTACCCAACCTCACGGTGACAGAACCCAATCCAGCCCATGTGCTGGCGTTTCGACGCTATAGCTCTGATCAAGTGGTGGCGTTTAATCGCGCGCAGGTCGATGTTCTGCGCGAATTTACCAAGGCGCCGCTCATCCACAACTACATGGGGCGCATCACCACGTTTGACCATTGGGCTGTCGGGGCCGATCTGGATATCGCATCTTGGGACAGTTACCCGATTGGGTTCCTCAGCGACCGATTGGAAGGCACGCCGCAGGAAAAGCAGCGGTTTCTGCGCCAAGGACATCCTGACAATCAGGCGTTTCATCATGATCTTTACCGCGCCGTGGGGCGGGGGCGGATGTGGGTCATGGAACAACAACCCGGCCCGGTGAATTGGGCACCTTATAATCCGGCCCCCTTGCCCGGCATGGCCCGGCTTTGGGCTTGGGAGGCCTTCGCCCATGGCGCGGAAACCGTATGCTATTTCCGCTGGCGTCAAGCAGCCATAGCGCAGGAACAGATGCACGCCGGGCTTTTGCGCCCGGACAGCGCGCCTGCGCCTGCTTTGGCGGAGTGTAAACAGGTTGCGCGCGAACTCAGATCGCTCCCCGCAGTGGGCTGCGCTCAGGCCCCGGTTGCACTGGTGTTTGACTACGACAGCGCGTTTGCTTGGGATACGCAACCGCAGGGCGCGGATTTCGATATGTTCCGCCTTGCCTTCGCGGCCTATCGCGCCTTGCGCAAACTTGGTGTGAATATCGACATCCTGTCCCCAGACGCATCGGACTTGTCGCAATACAAGCTTGTCCTCGCGCCCGGCATTATGCATCTGCGCAATCCGCTGCGCGCCGCCATCGCCGGATCCGACACGCTGGCCTTGATCGGGCCGCGCACGGATACAAAAACGGTTGAGCTGTCTATCCCAACCCCGATGGGGCCGAATATTGACGGCTTGGATGTAACCATCGCCTTGACCGAAAGCCTGCCACCAACGGACGCGATCACATTGGCGCAAGGCGGCTGTTTCAAACATTGGTTTGAACATCTGGAAGGCACAGCGCAGGTATTTGAAACCACCACCAGCGGACAACCTGCCATTATGGGTGCAAAGAATATACGCGTCCTTGCCGGGTGGCCCGACGATACGACCTATGTTCGCATCCTCAAAGACCATTGCGCAGAGGCGGGTATCACAACCCACGACCTACCCGAAGGGCTGCGAATCCGCGACACCGACACGCATCGCTTTGTGTTCAACTACGCTCCTGAAGCACAGGTTTGGAACGGCACAACGATTCCCGCGGCCGGTGTCCATTGGGAGGCCTTATGAAACAAAACTTTGGAAAGACAAGCGCCGGAGAAGATGTCACGTCACATACCATTGGCGCAGGGGCTTTGCGGGTTTGCGTGCTGACCTTGGGGGCGGCGCTGCAAGACGTGCGCTTGGGCGGGGTAGCGTATTCGCTGACTTTGGGCAGCGACAACATCGCCGATTACCAAGGGGTCATGCGCCATCACGGCACGCTGATTGGCCCGATCGCCAACCGGGTCGGCAACAGCCGCGTGACCATTGATGGCCTCACCTATGAGCTTGAACGCAATCAAGACGGCCGTATCCATCTGCATTCTGGGGCTAAGGCCACCCATCGCCAAATCTGGCAAGTGGCGGATCACAGTGACAGTCGCCTGACGCTCACCTGTGATCTTATCGACGGGCTTTGCGGGTTGCCGGGGAACCGGAGGATCACCGCGATTTATGAGGTCACGGCCCCCGCGACGTTGACCCTGACGATCACGGGCACGACGGACGCCAAAACGCTGATGAATTTCGCCAATCACAGTTACTGGAACCTAGATGGGTCAGCGCGTTATGACGGTCACAGCCTACGGATCAAGGCGGATCACTATTTGCCATGTGACGCTGACAATGTCCCAACAGGTGACATTGCGGATGTCACCGACACGCCGATGGATTTTCGTCAACCCCGCGTTGTGACAGCGGGCGCGCCGCCCTTTGATCACAACTTTTGTTTGTCGGGGCAAAAGCAGCCGTTGCGCGATGTGATGACGTTGCGCGGTCAGTCTGGTTTGGAAATGACGATGACCAGCGATCAAACGGGCTTACAAGTCTATGATGGACGGGCCCCTGCCCGACCCGGGCGCGAGACATACGAAGGTTTGGCGTTTGAGGCGCAAGCTTGGCCTGATGCGCCCAACAACAAGAACTTTCCATCCATCGAAGTGACGCCAGAGTTGCCGTATCAGCAAACGACGCAATGGCGTTTCACGCGGTAGGTATTAAAAAGAATCCCTAAAAAAGCCTAAACGCGTCGCGCACCCTAACTGCCGCGATATGTCGAATAGCCAAACGGCGACAGCAACAGGGGCACGTGGTAGTGTGACCCGACGTCTGAAATACCAAAGCGGATCGGAATTTCGTTCAAGAACCGCGGCGATTCAATCGCGACGCCGATCTTGGTCAGGTAGTCGCCTGCGTAGAACAACAGCTCATACTGGCCGACTTCAAATTCCTCAACTGACATCAACGGACCATCGGTGCGGCCATCGGCATTTGTGACCTTGGTCTTCACATGAGTCCAGCCTTCCGGCGCAATGCGAAAGAGATCAATTTTCAACCCTTCTGCCGGTGCGCCACGGGCGGTATCCAGCACGTGCGTTGTAAGAAAACCTTCAGCCATCTTGAGTACCTTTTTATCCCATAAAAACTGTGCCAAGTTTCGCAGGCTTTGCCAAGGCGCGATGTGCTGTCGCACCCCCATTGGCTTTGTCCTTTTGCGGAATATTTCAGACTTGTAGAACAAAATCCGAAGGTAGACCGACATGATGGACGCGTTAATCTTATCCCGCATACAATTTGCGGCAAACATTTCGTTTCACATTCTGTTTCCGACGATCACAATCGCCCTAGGGTGGGTATTGTTCTATTTCCGGGTGCAATTTGCCAGAACCTCTGACCAGCGGTTCATGGAAGCCTATATGTTCTGGGTCAAAATCTTTGCCCTGTCATTCGCGATGGGTGTTGTATCTGGCATCACGATGTCGTTCCAATTCGGCACCAACTGGCCCGGATTTATGGAAATTGTCGGTAATGTCGCCGGCCCATTGCTGGCCTATGAGGTGATGACCGCGTTTTTCCTTGAAGCAGTGTTCCTGGGTATCATGCTGTTTGGCGCAAGCCGGGTGCCGGCGTGGTTGCACATGACGGCAACCTTTCTTGTCGCCTTTGGCACCACGATGTCTGCGTTCTGGATCATTGTACTGAATTCATGGATGCACACGCCACAGGGGTTCGAGATGATTGATGGTGTGGCCCATGCGACCGATTGGTGGGCAATTATCTTTAACCCCTCAATGCCGTATCGCTTTGCCCATATGATGCTGGCCAGTTTCCTGACCGTCAGCTTCTTGATTGCGGGGGTCTCTGCCTTCCGCTGGCTGATCGGTGGACGGACCGAAGGGGTCCGGTTGGCGCTGCACACCGCCATCGTTGCGGCGGCGCTGTTGATCCCCGTCCAAATCCTCGTCGGCGATATGCACGGGCTGAACACCAAAGAATACCAGCCCGCGAAGGTCGCGGCGATGGAAGGCAATTGGGAAACCGGAACAGGTGTCCCGCTGGTGCTCTTTGCCCTTCCTGACCAAGAGGCGCGCGAGAACCGTTTTGAAATCGCGATCCCCAAGCTGGCGTCATTTATTCTGACCCATGATTGGAACGGTAAGGTGCAAGGTTTGAACGACTTTGTCGCTGAGGATGGCACGATCCTGCACCCGCGCGTGGCGCCTGTTTTCTGGTCCTTCCGCGTTATGGTTGGTACCGGGCTTGCCATGCTGATTGTCAGCTGGGTGACAGTGGGTTTGATGCTGCGCAAAAACCGCAACGGGACGGGTCGGCGCGGTGTTGACGGGCTGCCGAAACCGGTGATGTACGGCCTTGTCGCGATGAGCTTTTCGGGTTGGTTGGCGACCCTTGCAGGGTGGTACACAACCGAGATTGGACGACAGCCATGGCTCGTTCAAGGTGTGATGACGACCAAGGAAGCGGTAGCCGATGTGCCCGCAACATTGGTCCTGTCGACGCTGATTGGATACCTTGTGGTTTATGCAATTTTGCTGGTCGCCTATATCGGCGTGATCTTTTATCTGGCGCGGCGATCCAACATGGGTAAGTCGATTGAACCTGCGGTCCCGCTTAGACCCACACAAAAAATCCAACCGGCGGAGTAAGGGATGTATACTTTTGGTGATCCAGCCCAATGGCTGCCGTTTACTTTCGCAATTCTGATGGGTCTGTCGATCTTGATCTATGTGGTATTGGACGGTTTCGATCTAGGCGTCGGGGTGTTGTTCCCCTTTGCCGACGACGCCGAAAAGGACCGCATGATCGCTTCTATCGGGCCGTTCTGGGATGCTAATGAAACTTGGCTGGTGCTTGCCATTGGGATCATGCTGGTGGCCTTTCCAACTGCACATGGGCAAATCCTGACCGCATTGTATTTACCCGTCTTTTTGATGCTGATCGGTTTGATCATGCGCGGGGTCGCGTTTGAATTTCGGGTCAAGGCACCAGCAGCCTATAAAGACCTTTGGAACAATGTGTTCTTTGCTGGATCGCTTTTGTCGTCCCTGTCCCAAGGGTTCATGCTGGGCATGTATATTATGGGTCTGGATTACACTTGGGGCCACTTTGCCTTTGCGGTTCTTACCGCGATTTTCCTGACCGTCGGATACAGCTTCATCGGCGCAACCTGGGTGATCTATAAGACGGATGAACACCTCCAGCGCAAGGCCGTTGGTTGGGCCAAGGGCGGCATCTGGGGGCTGGTGCTGGGGATCGGTGCGATATCGGCAGCGACCCCTTTGGTGAGCACGCGGATTTTTGAAAAATGGTTTGATTTTCCACAGGCGTTGTATCTGGCACCGCTGCCAATCCTATCCGCGATTTTGGTGGTTTGGCTGTGGTCGATGCTGCAGAAAATGCCGCGCGCGGGTGATCGCGGATCGTGGCATCCGTTCGTTCTTGCGACGCTTCTTTGGGTGCTCGCCTTTCTTGGGATGGCCTATAGTTTTTATCCCTATGTCGTCCCTGAAAAGCTGACAATTTATGACGCGGCCAGCGCGCCGGAAAGCTTGTTCATCATCCTGATTGGCACCTGTTTCGTGCTGCCCACGATCATAGGTTACACGATCCTTGCCTACACCGTGTTTCGGGGCAAAGCGACGGAACTGCGGTACGATTAAGGGGCGGTGGGTCAAAACCCACCCTCCGCATCGGATCGCGGTTGCAAAACAATGGCGTAGGGCCAAGATTCGGTTTGACAGCCCTGCCCCTGTTTCGTATCTGCCCGTCTGTGGTCCGGCGCGGTAGCTCAGTTGGTTAGAGCGATCGACTCATAATCGATAGGTCGGGAGTTCAAGTCTCCCCCACGCCACCACCCCTTTCCACTTTGGTATCCTTCAAACCCCGCTCGATGGATCACACGGCAGGCACAAGCTGTACACACCCTGTACACCGCAAGGTCGCAGTTTCGGGAGTTTATCCTCCGCACGGTGGAAATGCTCCACTGGGCTAATCGACATGGCTTTGTGATTTTCTTGCCTCCGGCGGGAGTATTTTAGGCAAGATGATTGGCATGAGTGCTGGCCCAGACCGTATCAAAGCCCTTCGACGAACTTATAGTCCCGATCCGACACAGGGAGCGCAAAGGACAAGGCTTCTTGGTATTCTGGTCCGTGGTAAAAGGTTTTGGCCGTTTCCATGTCCGGGAATTTGATAATTACACAGCGCGCGCGGGATGTGCCTTCTAACACTTCGACAACACCGCCACGGGCGAGGAATTCGCCGCCGTATTTGGCCACGGCTGGTCCGGCGAGGGCGGCGTATTTGGCATATTCGTCTGCATCATGAACGTCGACTTGAACGATGGCATAGGTGGGCATGGGCGTTCCGATCTGGAGTTGGTTTGCGAATTGCCTGTATCTTAGGCAAATGGAAGGCGTGGTCCACCGGAACCTTGGGCATTTGGCGGCTAATTCGCACCCATCAAATTTTTACCGTTTGATAAAAAAATAATCTGTGCCAATGTTGGGAAAGAAATTCGCGACCGGAGCCGACATGAACACGCCATACACCCCCGGAATAGCCGCTGCGCGTTTGCCAGCAGATGAATTGACTGAAAACTTTGCTGATCTTCATGCGCCACTGAACCCGCATGAGGCCGCTGTTGCCGCAGATCGTTGTTATTTCTGCCATGACGCCCCTTGTGTGACCGCTTGCCCGACGGACATCGACATTCCGCTGTTCATCCGCCAGATCGCCACTGGCACGCCAGAGGCGGCGGCGACAACGATTTTTGATATGAACATTTTGGGGGGCATGTGTGCCCGTGTTTGTCCGACCGAGGATTTGTGCGAACAGGCTTGCGTGCGCGAAATGGCTGAGGGCAAGCCGGTTGAAATTGGCCGCCTGCAACGGTTTGCGACGGATACTGTAATGGATAAGGGCGTGATGCCCTTCACCCGTGCGGCACCAACGGGTCATAAGGTGGCGGTTATCGGTGCTGGCCCGGCGGGACTGTCTTGCGCGCATCGTTTGGCGATGCTGGGCCATGACGTCACGGTTTATGACGCGCGGCCCAAGTCCGGCGGACTGAATGAATATGGGATTGCGGCGTATAAATCGACAGATGACTTTGCCGCGCGCGAAGTTGAATGGCTTTGTTCTATCGGCGGGATCGAGATCAAGCATGGAATGGCCTTGGGCGCAGAGCTCAAGATCGACGATGTGGTCGGGTGCTTCGCGGCGACCTTTTTGGCCGTGGGCCTTGGGGGTGTGAATGCCTTGGGCGTTGACGGCGATGACAAGGACGGTGTGTCGGACGCTGTGTCGTTCATTGAAACCCTGCGCCAAGCCGATGATCTGGCCGCTCTAAGCGTGGGTCGCAACGTTGTTGTGATTGGCGGCGGAATGACGGCGGTGGATGCAGCCGTGCAATCAAAGCTGCTCGGCGCGGACACTGTGACCATCGCCTATCGCCGCGACCGTGATGCCATGGGTGCCAGCCGGTATGAACAGGATTTAGCGGCCTCTAAAGGTGTGAAGCTGTTGTTCAACGTCATGCCCAAGGCCATTCATGGCAACGGGGCTGCAACCGAGCTTGAGCTGGAATATACCACCACCAAGGGTGGCAAGCTCACCGGAACGGGTGAGACCCTGCGCTTGACCGCCGATCAGGTACTTCGCGCGATTGGGCAGACATTGACGACAGACGCGGGCCTTGACCTTAATGGTGGTAAGATTGCTGTGACCGGCGCGGGCCGGACCAGCCGCGCAGGCGTTTGGGCCGGTGGCGATTGTGCCGCCGGTGGTGACGATCTGACCGTGACTGCCGTGGCAGAGGGCCGTGATGCGGCCATGGACATTCATGCGACATTGATGGAGGGCAATTGATATGGCCGACCTGACAACTGATTTTCTGGGCATCAAAAGCCCAAACCCTTTCTGGCTCGCCTCGGCCCCGCCGACGGACAAGGAATACAACGTGCGCCGTGCTTTTGAAGCAGGCTGGGGCGGCGTCGTTTGGAAGACCCTGGGCGAGGAAGGCCCGCCCGTCGTGAACGTCAATGGCCCGCGATATGGTGTGGTTTACGGGGCGGACCGTCGGGTCTTGGGGATCAACAACATTGAGCTGATCACCGATCGCGATCTTTACACCAACCTTGAAGAGATCAAGCGCGTCAAAGCCGATTATCCAGACCGCGCGATGGTCGTGTCGATCATGGTGCCTTGCGAAGAAGAGGCGTGGAAAGCGATTTTGCCGCTGGTCGAAGACACAGGCGCAGACGGGATTGAGCTGAACTTTGGCTGCCCGCATGGGATGTCGGAACGCGGCATGGGCGCTGCAGTCGGTCAGGTGCCTGAATATATCGAAATG
>CAKZVL010000155.1 GCA_937922155.1 uncultured Paracoccaceae bacterium
CTCAAACGTAATCGCACCCTTTAACGCAGGAACGGGCACAGCATTCACCGGATCAACAACATCGTCATCCGTCGTTAACAGCTCAACCAAACGCTCCGTCGCCCCCGCCGCACGCTGCAATTCGCCCCAAATTTCCGTCAAAGCGGCCAAGGCGCCAGCGACCATGATCGTATAGATCATGAACTGAACCAGCTCTCCGACCGTGATCCCACCGGATTGCACATCATTGGCCCCCATCCAGAGGAACCCAACGATGGCCGAAAATGCGATGAATATCACGATCGCGGTCAGTAAGGCGCGGGTTTCAATTCGCCGGCGTGCCGCGACAAAGCTATGCTCGGTCACGTCGCCAAATTTCTTGCGGCTCAACGTTTCATGGGTAAAGGCTTGCACCGTTTGCGCGGACAACAATTGTTCTGACGCATCACCAGAAGATTGCGCGATCCAGTCCTGATTTTCCTTGGACAAACGGCGCACGCGACGGCCCAGCACGATAATAGGCAGAACAATCACCGGGATCGGCCACAGAACCAGCGCCGTCATCTTCACGGATGTCCACAACATCAGCCCGATCCCACCGATCAAGATCAGAAGATTGCGCAACGCCACCGAAACGGAAGAGCCGATTACAGATAGGATCAACGTCGTATCCGTCGTAATCCGGCTTAACACCTCGCCCGTCATGATGTTTTCAAAAAACGCTGGGCTCATCCCGATCATGCGATCGAAAACAGCCTTGCGAATATCTGTAACAACCCGTTCCCCCAGACGCGTGACCAAATAATACCGCAGCGCTGTTCCCACGGCGAGCAAGGCCGCAATGCCAATCGCCGCCAAGAAATAGCTTTGCAAGATCGCGCTGTTTTCGACATCAAAATTATCAACCACCTGACGCACGGCCAATGGCAAAACCAGCGACACAACCGCCGTCAGTATCAAGGCAAATAACGCCGCTGCCATCATCAGCTTGTAAGGGCGCAAAAACGGCCACAATTCACCAAGGGCGCTCACCTGCTTTGAGGCCGCGCGCTCTTCCTTGGCAGCGTTTGGTGTGTCGGCCATATGCATCCCCGTCCGTTTCTACTGGGAAATAAGATGCTGCATCGGTGAAGACAAGCAAAGGTCTGCTGGTGCGACCAACTGCCTAACGGCTCCCTTGTTTGATACGTGGCCCGCAATAGCATTCAACGACGACGATGATCGCGCCCTTAACATTCATCAAAATCGAATAAACGATTTGATTATAACGCAATAGGTCACGTCATGCAGTAGGAAAAAGGATGGAGCGGGCGGGGGGAATCGAACCCCCATCTTCAGTTTGGAAAACTGAGGTCTTAACCATTACACAACGCCCGCGACCGAATTTGTCCATAAGTGAAGCAGATTGGATGGTCAAGAACACGATTGTGTTTTGAGGCGTCTAACTTCGTGGATCGCGCAGTTTTGCAAGAATTCGATCTTTTGAGATTTGGCCAATGATCGCTCCGTCTCGCATCACACCAACTGTGGATGGGCCGTCAGCCATCTGTCCCATCACATCACGGATATTGGTATCAGGGCTGACGGTATCTGTGGTGGCTGTGGTCAAAGGCTCCATCACATCGCGTGCGCACAAAACGCCAAGTGGGTTCATGTGGGCGACAAAATCGGCAACATAGTCATTTGCAGGGGCCGAATAGATGTCTTGCGGCGTGCCGCATTGCACGATCCGCCCGCCTTCCATAATCGCGATCCGATTGCCCAGCTTGAACGCTTCATCCAGATCATGAGAGACAAAGATGATCGTGCGCCCGCGTTTGGCTTGCAGTTCTAGCAATTCGTCTTGCAGCCGCGCACGGATCAGCGGGTCAAGCGCCGAAAACGGTTCATCCATCAGCAACACAGGGGCATCAGTTGCAAACGCCCGCGCAAGGCCGACACGTTGCTGCATGCCCCCCGACAGTTCGCCCACCAAAGCATCCGCGCGATCCAAAAGCCCGACGCCTGCAAGTTCCTCATTCACGCGCCCTCGCCGCGCCGACGGCGATTGCCCGGCCAGTTCTAACCCAAGGCCGACGTTGTCGCGCACGCTGCGCCACGGCAACAACCCAAACTGTTGAAACACCATCGCAACCGTGCGCAAGCGCAAATCGCGCAGCGCCTTTGAGGACGCGCTGGATACGCTGGTTATCGTCCCATTTGAGTTCACCCGCACTTCACCACGGATCACAGGGTTCAGCCCATTTACGGCCCGCAATAACGTTGACTTGCCAGACCCGGAAAGCCCCATAAGCACAAGAATTTCACCCTCGCTCACGGTGAGGGAACAGTCGTGAACCCCAAGGATCTGGCCACACGCCGCTTGGATGTCTGGCCGATCACGCCCCTCGTCCATCAGAGGCAAGGCTTCAAAGGGCCTGTCGCCAAACACGATGCTGACGTTGTCAAATTCAACCGCGTTCATCGTTTTCTGACCCGCAGCATCCGATCCAGCATGACGGCAACCGCCACGATCACAAAGCCGGATTCAAAACCAAGGCCGGGATCATTGCGTCCCAGCGCTTGAACCACCGGTTTGCCCAGCCCATCAGCGCCAACGTAGGCAGCGATGACAACCATCGAGAGCGAAAGCATGATCACTTGGTTCAACCCGGCCATGATTTGCGGCACAGCATAGGGCAATTCAACTTTCCAAAGAAGTTGGCGCGGGGTTGCGCCAAACGCCTCAGCGGCTTCAACCAGTTCTTTTGGAGTTTTGGAGACACCCAAGTACGTCAATCGGATTGGCGCCGGAACGACAAAGATCACAGTTGCAAACAGGCCCGGCACCATACCAAGCCCGAAAAAGACAATGGCAGGGATCAGGTAAACAAAGGTGGGAAGCGTTTGCATCAAATCCAGAACGGGGCTGATGAATTGATAGGCACGCGGGCGATGGGCCAGAAAGATGCCAATCGGCACGCCCAACCCCATGCAGACCACACAGGACGACAACACCAGTGCAAGGCTATCTGTGGTTTCTTCCCAATAGCCTTGATTGATCACAAACAGCAGACACACTGTCACCAAAAGACAAACCTGCCACGAGCGTTGCAAGACCCAAGTCAAAGCCACAAACAACACAACAATCAAAATCGCAGGCGGGGTTTGCAGCGCCCAGAGGATGCCGTCGATCATCCATTCCAGACTGTCAGATAGCGCGTCAAAGAACGGGCGGGCATTGGCCTTAAGCCAATCAACAACGGCCTCCGACATATCGTCCATCGGGATTTTATAGGTTTCCAGCCAGTCCACACCCGCCCCCAATCAAATAAAGGGGGCCCAAACGGCCCCCTTTCATCTTTAGTCGCTCAGGGCGGCTTTGACGGCCATCGCCGCATCGCCACCATCCAGCGTTGTTACGCCGTCAACCCACGACATCCATGTGTCCGTGTTGGCCGCAAGCCAGACTTTGGCGGCCTCTTCTGGATCAATACCGTCATTGAGGATCGCGCCCATGATCTCATTCTCCATGGCCAGCGTGAACTCAAGGTTCATCAGCAGTTTGCCCACATTTGGGCATGCGTCGACATAGCCCGCGCGCGTGTTTGTCGCCACTGTCGCGCCGCCCAGATCCGGGCCAAAGTAATCATCGCCTCCGGGCAAATACGTCAGATCAAAATTGGCATTCATTGGATGCGGCTCCCAGCCTAGGAAAACCACCGGTTCGTTGCGATCCGTCGCCCGTTCAACCTGGGCCAACATGCCCTGTTCGGATGATTCCACAACCTCAAGAACGGACATCCCAAAGACGTCCTCGTCGATCATTTGCTGGATCAGACGATTGCCATCATTGCCCGCCTCGATCCCGTAGATTTTTCCGTCAAGGGCGTCAGCGGCCCCCGCAATAGAGGCGAAATCAGTGATCCCAGCCGCGACCCCTGCCGCATTGGTGGCAAGGGTGTACTTTGCCCCGGTTAGGTTTGTGCGCACCGTATCAACCGTGCCTGCCTCGCGGTATGTCGCAATATCGCCTTCCATGGTGGGCATCCAATTACCAAGAAAGACATCAATGTCGCCTTCCGCCATGGACGCATAGGTCACCGGAACAGACAAAATGTCTGTGGATGTCTCGTAACCCAGCGCCTCAAGCACGATGGATGTGACGGCGGTTGTGGCGGTGATGTCAGTCCAGCCAACGTCGGAAAAACGGACCTCTTCGCATGCAGCAAATGCTGTGGTGCCAGTTACCGTGATCGCGAGTGCAGAAATGGTGGTGCGTAAAGTCATCGGATGCTCCTTGGTTGTTATAGCGGTTCATTGACAGAATCGCGCCACGTTAAACCGCTCTTTGGTGTGGCGTCACCCTCTTTCGCTCAATCGGGTCGCAGCGATCCTTGGGCGCCCTACGTTGCATAAGTTGGCGCAGGTCAGAATGTGTTGACATGAATGAACGTTCAGTCATAAAATTAATCATGGCCGAAGAACACCGCACCAAACAAGTCATTCGCGCAGCCGCACGGCGTCTATTTGCAGAACATGGGTATAATGCCGTTTCCATGCGCGACATCGCGCAGGCCATCGGCAAGCAACCAGGCGGGATTTATAATCACTTCCCAACCAAGCAATCGATCCTCGTCGATCTGATGCAAGAAAACCTAACCCGCGCGCACGCCGCCGTCATTGACCCGATCAACAGATCCGCCGCCCCCGAACAGCAGCTGGAAGCCTTTGTGCGGGGCCACGTGCAATATCATATCGACAACCCCGACGACATCTTTATCGCCTACATGGAACTCCGCAGCCTCGACCCCGAAAACGCGACACAGATCATGGCGGAACGCGACAGGTATGAGGTCGCCTTGCGCGCCATCCTCAGCGCTGGTTTGCGCGACGGTGGGTTCAAATTGTCTGACCCAGCCATCCACGCGCGATCCATTTTGTCGATGCTAGGCGGGGTCACGGTTTGGTTCCGTGAAACCGGCCCGCAATCCCCTAGCGATGTGGCCGAATGCTACGTCCAGGCCGCACTGCAAAGCGTCGCAGTGCCCTACACCGCGAAACACGAAAGGTAATGTGATGTTCAACGGCTCTATGACATTTGACTTGGGCGAAGACGTCAACGCATTGCGCGATATGGTTCACCGCTGGGCGCAAGACCGGGTGAAACCGCTGGCCGCGCAAGTGGACAGGGACAACCTGTTTCCCGCTGACCTTTGGGGCGAAATGGGCGAACTTGGTTTGTTAGGCATCACCGTCCCAGAGGATCAAGGCGGCGCAGGTATGGGATACCTCGCCCATGTGGTCGCGGTAGAAGAAATCGCGCGCGCCTCGGCTTCTGTTTCACTCAGCTATGGGGCGCATTCAAACCTATGCGTCAACCAGATCAACCTCAACGGCACCGACGCCCAAAAGGCGCAGTTCCTGCCCGACCTAATATCGGGGCAAAGCGTTGGCGCCTTGGCCATGTCCGAAAGCGGTGCAGGCTCTGACGTGGTCAGCATGGCCCTGCGGGCGGAGAAAAAGAACGATCACTTCGTCCTCACAGGTAACAAATACTGGATCACGAACGGCGGCGAAGCGAACACGCTGGTCGTCTATGCCAAAACCGACCCTGACGCCGGCTCCAAAGGAATCACCGCCTTTCTGATCGAAAAATCCATGCCCGGTTTCAGCCAGTCCACCCATTTTGACAAACTCGGCATGCGCGGGTCCAACACGGTTGAACTGGTCTTTGATCAGGTCAAAGTGCCTTACGAAAACATCCTCGGCGAAGAAGGGCGCGGCGTCCAAGTTCTCATGTCCGGGCTTGATTACGAACGGGTTGTCCTCTCTGGAATCGGCACCGGCATCATGGCCGCCTGCCTGGATGAGGTGATGCCCTATATGGTGGAACGCAAACAGTTCGGCAAACCCATCGGGTCGTTCCAGCTGATGCAGGGTAAAATCGCGGATATCTACACAAAGCTGAATTCCGCCCGCGCCTATATCTATGAAGTCGCCAAAGCCTGCGACAGGGGCGATGTTACCCGCCAGGATGCCGCCGCCTGCG
The DNA here is from genome assembly GCA_937922155.1 of uncultured Paracoccaceae bacterium. Taxonomy (GTDB): domain Bacteria; phylum Pseudomonadota; class Alphaproteobacteria; order Rhodobacterales; family Rhodobacteraceae; genus Cognatiyoonia. Next base: position 6,011 of record CAKZVL010000155.1, read on the forward strand.
TCCTTTATGCCTCGGAAGAAGCGATGAGCGTTGCCCATCAAGCGGTGCAAGCTATGGGCGGTGCGGGTTTCATGAACGACGCCCCCGTCGCGCGGATTTTTCGGGATGCCAAGCTGATGGAAATCGGCGCAGGCACCAGCGAAATCCGGCGCATGCTGATCGGCCGCGAACTGATGGGTGCGATGCAATAATGGCCGTAATTCAATCCCAAATCTCACCCAAAGCCGAAACCTTTCTGGCCAACCACGCAGCCCATAGCGAAACCCTTGCGCAGATCGACGCCGTCGCAGCCCAAGCCATGTTGGGCGGGCCAGAAAGATCACGCGCGCGCCATGTGGGACGGGGCAAACTCCTACCCCGAGATCGGATTGCCGGCCTGCTTGATCCGGGTTCCGCGTTCCTTGAAATCGGCTTGTTCGGCGCGCATGGCCTATACGATGGCGCCTGCCCTGCGGCGGGGGCGATTGCAGGTATCGGTCAGGTCGATGGCCGGGATGTCATGATCTTGTGCAATGATGCCACCGTTAAGGGCGGCACCTATTTTCCGATGACCGTAAAAAAACATCTCCGCGCTCAGGAAATCGCAGAGGAAAATCACCTGCCTTGCATCTACCTTGTCGACAGCGGCGGCGCGAACCTGCCCAATCAGGATGAGGTTTTTCCAGACCGCGATCATTTTGGCCGCATCTTTTTCAATCAGGCGCGAATGTCCGCCAAAGGCATCGCACAAATCGCGGTTGTCATGGGCTCTTGCACAGCGGGCGGGGCCTATGTTCCGGCGATGTCGGATGTGACGATCATCGTCAAAGATCAGGGCACGATCTTCCTCGCCGGGCCACCCTTGGTCAAAGCTGCGACAGGCGAAATTGTCACGGCCGAGGAACTGGGCGGTGGCGATGCGCACACCCGATTGTCTGGCGTGGCAGATTACCTTGCAAACGATGACGCCCACGCCCTTGCCTTGGCCCGCGATGCGGTGCGCAACCTCAACCGCCCTGCCCCTCATGCGATCACACGCCAAACGCCAGAGGATCCACTTTATGATCCCGCTGAACTGCTTGGCGTGGTCCCCGCCGATCTCAAAACGCCCTATGACATCCGCGAGGTAATTGCGCGGCTGGTGGACGGCTCGCGCTTTGATGAATTTAAGGCGCGCTATGGCAACACGCTTGTCTGCGGCTTTGCCCATGTGATGGGCCTCCCCGTCGGGATCATCGCCAACAATGGCGTTTTGTTCTCCGAAAGCTCCCTCAAGGGGGCGCATTTCGTTGAACTTTGCACGCAACGCAAAATCCCATTGGTTTTTCTGCAAAACATCACTGGGTTTATGGTCGGCAAATCCTATGAAAACGGCGGCATCGCCAAAGACGGCGCCAAACTGGTCACAGCGGTTGCCACAGCGGCAGTGCCCAAGATCACCATGTTGGTCGGCGGGTCCTTTGGCGCGGGCAACTACGGCATGTGCGGGCGGGCCTATTCGCCCCGATTCTTATGGACTTGGCCAAACAGCCGGATCAGCGTGATGGGCGGCGAGCAAGCCGCAGGCGTCTTGGCCACCGTCAAACGCGCAGGCTTCGAACGCAAAGGCGGAGAGTGGAGCGAAGCGGAAGAAGCTGCGTTCAAACAACCCACCATCGATATGTTCGAAGAACAATCCCACCCGCTTTATGCCTCCGCACGGCTATGGGACGATGGCATCATCGACCCACGCAAATCGCGTGATGTCCTCGCACTGTCGCTGCGCGCCGCGCTTAACGCCCCAATAGAGGACACACGCGTTGGCGTGTTCCGGATGTAGCCATGGCCAGTTTTGATAAAATCCTCATCGCAAACCGCGGCGAAATCGCCTGCCGCGTGATCGCAACCGCCAAACGTTTAGGGCTGAAAACCGTCGCCATCTATTCCGACGCCGATGCTAAGGCCAAACATGTCACCATGGCGGATGAGGCGATCCATATCGGCCCCGCCGACGTCGCGCAAAGCTATCTGATGGGGGACAAGATCATTGCAGCCGCCCTCGCCACACAGGCTGATGCGATCCACCCGGGCTATGGGTTCCTGTCCGAAAATCCCGACTTCGTTGACGCAGTGAATGACGCGGGCCTCACCTTTATCGGACCCGGTGCAGATGCGATCCGCGCCATGGGATTAAAAGACGCGGCTAAAGCGTTGATGATAAACGCCGGTGTGCCGGTTGTGCCCGGCTATCATGGCAGCGACCAAGACGAAACGCGTCTGGCGAAAAAGGCCGACAAAATCGGCTATCCCGTCCTAATCAAAGCGCGCGCAGGCGGCGGGGGAAAGGGGATGCGGCTGGTCGAAAATCCCGCCGACTTTAGCGAAGCGCTCGCCGCGGCACAGCGCGAAGGTCAGGCAAGTTTTGGCGACCCGGTCTGTTTGATCGAAAAATACATCACCAAACCTCGCCACATCGAAATCCAAGTCTTTGGTGATGCCCACGGCAATGTCGTGCATCTGTTCGAAAGGGATTGCTCGCTCCAACGCCGCCACCAAAAGGTGATCGAAGAAGCCCCCGCCCCCGACATGCCCCAAGACGTGCGCGACGCCATGGGCAAAGCGGCGGTCGAGGCGGCAAAGGCCGTTGGCTACCAGAACGCGGGCACCGTGGAATTTATCGTCGATGGCTCCGGCCCGCTGCGGGTCGATGGGTTTTGGTTCATGGAAATGAACACCCGCCTACAGGTCGAACACCCCGTGTCCGAGGCAATCACAGGTACCGACTTTGTCGAACTCCAACTTAGCGTCGCCGCCGGTGACCCCCTGCCCTTTGCCCAAGGTGACCTGACAATCAACGGCTGGTCGATGGAAGCGCGCCTATATGCAGAGGACGCAAATCGCGGCTTCCTGCCCGCCACGGGTACCTTGCACCACCTGACCTTTCCAAACAGCGCGACCTTTGCCAAAGGGGCCGTGCGCATCGACAGCGGCGTGCGGCAAGACGACGACATCAGCCCGTGGTATGATCCGATGATCGCAAAGGTCATCGTCCACGCCTCCAGTCGCGACGCCGCGCGCAAGCTGCTGATCGCCACGCTTGAACAGGTCCACATCATGGGCTGCGTGACAAACGTTGAATCCCTAATCGCACTGGCCCGCAACCCGCGCTTTGCCAGCGGCGACGTGGATACCGGCCTCATCGCGCAAGACATGGACGGATTGATCAGGACCGACGGACCAAACGATCTGTCCCTCGCACTCGGCGCCATCGCCGCGGGTGGTCTGCTGCCCAAGGCGGGTTCTGATCCATGGTCACACCTCACCGGATGGCGCGCTTGGGGTGCGGCGGATCATATCGTCACGCTACTGGACGGCGAGGACGAAACGCAGCAACGCGTGACGCTCATTGGGCAAGGTCGCTACCGCGCCGGGGATCAAGACATCAAGCTTACCCCTGCCGCAAATGGCTGGCGGGTCCAAACAAACGAACAGCAGCGTGATGTGGCGATCCTCTTCACCGACGCGATGGTCAGCGTCTATCATCAGGGGCGCTGTGACAGCTTTGGCCTGATCGACCCGCTGGCACAGGCCAGCAACGACAGTGACACCAGCAACGGGATCATCGCCCCCATGCCCGGCCTTGTGCGCAAGGTCTTCGTGGC
>CAKZVL010000156.1 GCA_937922155.1 uncultured Paracoccaceae bacterium
GATCGCGATGGAGGCGGCAGCGATCAGCAAGACCATCACGCCGCGTTCCACCACGTTTCTGGCGCGGAAGTCTTTGTTCATCGACATCATCATGAACCCCGCGCCGATCAGGGCGATAGCGAGGACGGCAATTGTTTTGAAAGTGTGGGCCGTGGTCGACTGACCGCGATAAAGCTGGGCGGCCTTTAGTGTTTCGCCCGTGACATCAGAGCCGAGCGCGACGCCAGCATCGGCAAGGAGTTGGCGCACATCGGTTGTGTCAGCCCGCAGGTTTATCGCTTGGTCGGCGCTCAGGCTGCCAGCGGCAACGGCGGTGTCCAGCCCATCTGCAACGCGGCGCACGTCCGCCATGAACAGGCTTTGCGCGCCTGCGTCTTCAAACGTGCGATCCCCGAGTGAAGTCGAAACATTCGAATTGATCACCATGGGTTGCACGATCAGCCAAACAGCAAACAGCAAAAGCGCTGGCACGATGGCATACATCGCAACGCTGGACCCGTAGTAATTTGGCAAGGAATGGAGATTGCGGCGATCATTGCCGCCAGAGGCCATGGCACGAGATCGGCCCACGAAAAAGCCGAAAAGGCCAATGGCGATCACCAACAACAAGAGCAGCGGATTGGTCATTGGCGTCTTAACCTCGGTGGTGTTTTGCACCAAGCTTGGCGCGGGCAGATCAGGAAAGCATGTGTTAAAAAACGTATAGGGTGGCCCGACGGATCAGGCCACCCCTTCGTTCAGCGAAACGATTACATCGTGTCTTCGTTTGCGATCATTTCTTGGGTTACTGCCAGTTCTGGATCAGCGACCAGTCCGTATTCAGCCAAGGGGCCATCTTCGCCTGCGATTTCGTCTAGGACGAAGAATTCCGCGAATTCCTTAACACCCGGGATGACGCCGATGTGCGCCGCTTTGATGTAAAAGTACAAAGGACGTGACACTGGATATTCGCCCGTTGCAATGGATTCTGTGGTGGGTTCCACACCGCCCATTGTCGCGACTTTCAGCTTGTCAGTGTTGTTTTCATAAAACGCGAGGCCAAAGACACCAATGGCGTTGGTATTGGCATCAATCCGAGCAAGAGTTTCAGTGTAATCACCGTCAATGTCCACGGATACGCCGTCTTTGCGCACTGCCAGACAGGCGTCTTCTGCGTCATCTTCGGACATGCCAGCGGCGATCATCGCGTCGTGGACACCTGTCGCCTCACAACCTGCGGCGATCACTTTTTCCTCAAACACTTCGCGCGTGCCATGCTTGGTGCCGGGGATAAAGGCCAAGATTTCGGCATCTGGCAGATCAGCGTTAAAGTCGGACCATTTTGTGTATGGATTGTCGACAAGCGTGCCATCGACCAAGACCTTTGGCGCTAAGGCGTTAAACATATCCTCTGGTTCAAACGCTGTGTACGCGGGTCCGTCGATCTGGGATGCAAATACGATCCCGTCATAGCCGATGCGCACTTCGATGATGTCTGTCACACCCGCCGCAGCGCAGGCTTCAACCTCATTAGGGCGGATCGCGCGGGAGGCGTTTGCGATATCAATCGTGTTTTCGCCAACACCTTCGCAGAACCGCTTTAGCCCGGAAGAAGAGCCGACAGATTCAACGACCGGTGTAGGGAAGTCAAAGTTTTCGCCAAACGCTTCTGCAACGATGGACGCATAGGGAAGAACGGTGGATGAACCGGCAATCTGGACGTTATCACGGGCGACAGCGGCAGTTGCGGTAAGCGCAGTCGTTGCCAGTGCGGCAACGGTCACTTTTTTGAACGACATTGGTCTCTCCTGTATGTCAGTCATGCGATACACGCGAACCGCGTATCGCTTGTGCGTGAACTATGGTCCTTTGGATTCCCTTTTGTGTCACTTTTGTAAAAGTTATATGACAGGGTGAATTTTTTCCGATGCGGATTATTCAGCCGGCAAAATAACGGTGACAGTCGTGCCTTTTTGGGCTTTGCTTTCCACCACGAGCCTGCCGCGGTGCCGATTGATAATATGTTTCACAATCGCAAGGCCAAGCCCGGTGCCCCCAATGGATCGGCTGCGATGGCTATCGACCCGATAGAATCGTTCTGTGAGGCGGGCGATGTGGTGGTCTGCGATCCCTTCGCCCCAGTCCTGCACCCTCAAACGCAGCCCTGACATGCGCAAGCGTGCCTCGTGGGTTGGACCGGATAGGGTAATATCCACCCGTTCGCCCTGCGCTCCGTACTTAAGCGCATTTTCGACCAAATTGCCGACCACCTGACGCAGTTGTGCGTCATCGGCGGGAATGACTTGACCATCGCTGCTATCGTTGAACGTCACACGACAGCCTGAGGCGGTGATCAAAGGTTCGAGTTCGGCGATGGTCCGATTCACAATGTCTGACAACACGACAAGGTCAGATGGGCGGATACGTTCCTGAGCTTCTACCCGGCTTAATGACAGCAGGTTGTCCACGATGTGGGTCATGCGTCCCGCTTCGCTTTCCATGATACCCAAGAACCGATCTGTGGCTTTGGGATCATTGCGTGCATTGCCCCGCAGCGTTTCGATAAATCCCAATAGCGCCGTCAAAGGTGTGCGCAACTCATGGCTGACGTTGGCGACGAAATCACGGCGCATCTGATCGGCGTCTTCGGTCACGGAATTGTCTTGGAACGACAGCACAAGCACATCGCGCGCGGGCGCCACGTGCACGGTAAACCCTTTGTCGCGCCGACCATCTTGCCCTAGGTAGCGCCCCTGCATCGCCTTGCGGGTTTGCGCAACGGTTTCAATTGTGTCCAGTAAGCTGGGTTGGCGCAGAACCGTGATATAATGGCGCCCAAGGATGTGATCCCCAAAAAGCGTTTGGCCCGGCGTATTGACCGCAGCAATCATCTGATCTGCCCCAATAACCAAGACCGGCAAAGGCATGGCGTCAATTAAGTTTTCAATCTCAATTAGTTGCACGCTTCACCCTTTCCGAAATACTTCTTTACTTTGATCACATAACAATTTCTAATACTTCCGACGAATAATTCCGAATTACGCTATTGGGTTGGATTGACTTATACCATCTTGTCGACGCTTTCCTTGACCTTGGGAAGTTCCCTATTTTTTCAAATCGATAGCGGACGTTTCAGGCGGTCGAGGTCCAAAGTTGATTTCGAAACTTAGCATTATCGCAAAGCCCAAGAACATGACAGCACATGAGCCCCCACTGGGTTTGATATCTACGATCGTCATTGACGATATGACATATTGGAAAACCCAAAAGAGGGACATTCCAGACATAAATGGCATTGGTTTCCATAGCGCCGAAGACATGTTTCTTGGACTGGTCGATATCCGCAACGTAGAAATTATCTTGTCCCCGCTGATTGCCCAAGGTCGTGACGCATTGGAAATCGCGCGTTGCCTTCAGAACAAAGGATTCCGTGGCAAGTATCGCGTGATTGCCGAAAAGCTTTTGTCCGCCAAGCTGATCATTGATGACATCCGTGAAGAGGCACCAGACGTGGATTTTGACATTCTTGAAATTTGATCTGCGGTTCTTAATGCTTTGCGGCCGCTTCAGCCGCGCTTAGGAATTCAGAGACGAGCAGGTCCGCCGATTCAATGCCGACAGAGACCCGAAAGAACCCTTCGCTGATCCCCAATGCGCTGCGTTCTTCCTCTGACAACGCACGATGGGACGAAGACGGCGGATGCGACAGCGTTGTGCCAATATCCCCAAGCGTCGGCGCAAAGGCGAGGTCTTTGGCCGCGCGGGTAAAGGCGTTTGCGCTGGCACGGCCCCCTGCCAGTTCGAACGACAACATATTACCACCCTGCCCGTCTAACAGCCCTATCGCACGGTTGTGATCGGGGTGATCTGGATGAGTTGGATAAAGAACCCGTTTGATCGCGGAACTTTCGCCCAAGGCCTGTGCTAGGTCACGCGCATTTCGCTGTGCCTGATCAAACCGCAGATCAAACGAATGGAGGCCCCGTTCAGCAAGCCAGCAGTCAAATGGGCTTGGGGTCAGTCCCCATGTCATGTTTGCGTCGTTGATCGCTGTGCGCAGAGTTTCATCCCGGCACGCCACATAGCCAAGCGTTGCATCGGAATGCCCCGCCAGTAGTTTTGTGACAGAATGCACAATGATATCAGCGCCATGCGCAAAGGGTTTAAAGCTGCGCGGCGTGGTGAAAGTGTTGTCGATGACCAGCAATGCGCCAATTTCCTTGGCAAGGGCTGCGATGCCTGCGACATCTGCCACCCGGATGGTTGGGTTTGAGACGACCTCGATAATAATCAACTTGGTTTCCGGGCGCACAGCGGCCCGCATCGCGTTGGCATCGGTTGCATCGCCAAAGGAACATTCGATACCAAGCCGGGGCAATTCTTGTTTCATCAAGCGGAGCGTGCGCCCATAAAGTTGATCCCCGCCGATGACGTGATCTCCCTTCTTCAGACAGCCCAAGAATACCGCGCCAATTGCCGACATGCCTGACCCTGTGACAATTCCGCCCTCGGCCCCTTCGAGCCAATCAATCTTTTGCGCCAGAACGGAGGCGTTCGGGTGCCCCTCGCGCGCATAGACATACCCTGTGCCGTCTTCGTATTGCGCATCCAAGGCATCTGGATCGACGGACGAATACACAACGGACGGCTGCAACGGTGTCACCACCGGCGTCGAGGATGATTGCGGCCACGGTGTGCGCCGCACAATGCTTTTGAGGTCTTTGGTCATCTAAAGTGCCACCATGCCATCGCGGAACCGCCGCGCGTTGTCTTGATAATGTTTCGCCGACAGCCGCAAGCCATCAATCTGGTCATCGCTCAGCACACGCACAACCTTGCCCGGCATCCCCATGACAAGCGATCCATCGGGGATGTCTTTGCCCTCAGGTATCAACGCACCTGCGCCGATGAGACAGTTTTTGCCAATGGTTGCGCCGTTCAGAACCGTGGCCCCCATCCCGATAAGACTGTTGTCGCCGATGGTACAGCCGTGCAGCATGGCCTTGTGACCAATGGTACAACCGGCACCAATCGACAGGGGAAATCCCATGTCGGTGTGCATCACTGTGTTTTCCTGAACATTGCTGCCCGCACCAATGAAAATCACTTCATTATCGCCGCGTAACGTACTGTTAAACCATACAGATACATCATCCTTCAGATGAACGTTACCTATCACGTGGCAGCCGGGCGCGACCCAAGCGCTTGGGCTGACCTTGGGTTCAATACCGTCCAAAGCGTATAACATCAGCGATCCTCAAATTCTTGTTGAAGGGTGCGGACATGATCCATCAAGTCGGGCTGCTGGCTCGCGCGGAGCCGTTCTGCGGTGATGATTGTCTTCAGCTTTTCCTCGGTCACAGCCAGATCATCGTTGACCAGCACGTAATCATAGCTGTCCCAATGGCTAATTTCATCCCAGCTTTTCTGCATCCGTCGTTCAATCACTTCGGGCGCGTCTTGACCCCGGCTGACCAAGCGGCGGTGCAGTTCGGTGATGGATGGCGGCAAAAGGAAGAAGGACAAAACGTGGTTGGACAAGGACGACGTGGAAATCTGCTGCGCGCCTTGCCAGTCGATATCAAACAAGACGTCGCGCCCTGCGTTGATCGCAGTTTCCACCGGGCCTTTGGGCGATCCGTAGTAATTTTCAAACACCCGCGCGTGTTCCAGCATGGCCCCATCAGCGACCTGGCGTTGAAAATCGTCAACGTCGACAAAGTTGTAATCCGTGCCGTCCACTTCCCCCGCCCTTGGGGGCCGCGTTGTCGAAGATACCGAAAACTGCAACGTGTCGTCCCAGTCGCGCAACCGCCCTGCTAAGGTGGATTTTCCAGCCCCCGAGGGGGATGATAGAATGATCAAAAGCCCGCGACGGTTCATGGCCTACTCCACATTTTGGATTTGTTCGCGCATTTGATCGATCACCGCTTTCAGCTCTAACCCGATGGCTGTTAGGGGCGCGAATTGCGACTTTGCGCACAGCGTGTTGGCTTCGCGGTTAAACTCTTGGCTGAGGAAGTCGAACTTGCGGCCGATGGGCGCGCTTGATGTCATCATGCTTTGTGCTGCCGCGACATGGGTGCGCAATCGATCAACCTCTTCGGTGACGTCTTGTTTGACGGCGATCAGGGCCAGCTCTTGCGTCAGGCGGTCTGGGTCCGCGTCCTTCACCTCTTCCATGACGCGGCTCAGGGCGGCTTTCATTTGTGCTTTGCTCGCCTCGCTGCGATCGGAAAGAAGCGTTTGTGCTTGATCAACAAGGTTGGATACCTGCGAGAGTTGGTTGGTGAGAACGCTGGCGAGGGCGGCACCCTCTGCCTCTCTCATTGCGACGAAATCTGCGAGGAGGGTTTCAAAATCTAACTTAAGCGCTTCGATCAGTTCTGCATCAGGGCCGTCGTTAGATTGCTCAGCCGCGATGACGCCACGGGTGGCCAGAACATCCGCTGTGCTGGGCTGGTTCAGCGTGACGCCCATGGCAAAGGCGCGATCTTGGACCTCATCCAAGGCGGCGAGGACGCGGCCAAGCTGCCCTTCGTCCAAGGCGAGCGATTGGGCTTGGTCATCTTTTGGTAGTCTCAAGGTCAGATTGATCACACCGCGCTGCAAGACAGGTTTCACAGCGGCGCGAATAGCGGCCTCTAGCCCATCGACGCCGTCTGGCAGTCGCAGTTTCAGATCAAGCCCACGGCCATTGACGCCGCGCATTTCCCAGCTCCAACGGGTGGCGCCATGTGCGCCGGTGCGGCTGGCATATGCGGTCATGGATCGGATCATCTGGCCCCCGGGTGCGTTCCTGAAAATTGTCCTAAACACCTATTGGAAAACCAAATGGGGAGGCAAGCCAATATCAAACCCGCAGTGGAGCCATTAACCCATTAAGAAGTTCTTAAGTGATATGAACAAGGCAATAACGTAGGTTTGGATCAACAGCAGATCACACGACCGGAGACCAACATGACGTCTGACAACCACACTGACGCCGCCCTAAGCGAATTTATCGGAGAAGAGGGCGAATCCATTCTAAAGACATTGGAAACCGACTGGCGCGAGCTGTGCGGCAACACCCTGCGCCCCACGATCGAAGGGTTAAGCCCTACCAACATCATGCAAGACGCCCTGCCCTATGCCTTTGTTTTGAAACGCACAACGCCCGGTCAGGCGATCATTCGGGTTGCCGGGCAAAAGGTGCATGATGCTTTCAAGACCGATTTGGCGACAAAGCAATTTGAAGATTTGTTCAGCGAAAGAAGCCGCAGCTTGGTTTCGGAATTGATGGAAACGGCGTTTACCCTGCCAGCAATCGTTTCGATCCCCCTTTTGGCGCGTCGCAGCTTGGGACGGCGTTCGGTGAGGGCACAAGTGTTGCTGCTGCCAATGCGCGACCCAATGGGAAACGTCACCCGGATCATGGGGGCCTTGGTCACAGATGGTACGCCTTGCCCGCATCCGTTAAAGTTTGAATTGGATCTGACGCAAAGCATTCGGTGTGATCAACAGCTGGCGCATTTTCCCGATCGGCGATCCAATCAGCGCAATGTTATCGACCTAGCGCCCAAGCGAGGGTATCTGCGCCTTGTCGTGGATAACGGATAGGCTTGACGCCCCATCTTTGACCATGCGACGCGTGAGGCACGCCGCGCATTTTGCCGGTGCCGGGATGACAGCGCGTGACAGATCAAACCAACCGAGGCCAAAAAGGCAACTTGCGCGGCATCTTTTGGATGATCGCCGCCATGGCCGCCTTTGCTGTGGAAGATGCGTTGGTAAAACAAGCTTCCGCAACCTTGAGCGTAGGGCAAGTGATCTTGATCTTTGGGTTTGGCGGCACGCTGTTTTTCATCGGCCTGTCCATTGCCAAGGGGGCGCCGCTTTATACCGCTGATGTCTTGTCACGGCCTATGCGATACCGGGTGTTTTTTGAAATCACTGGGAGATTGTTTTTCAGCCTTGCGATCGTTTTGACGCCGCTCTCGTCAACCACGGCCATATTGCAGGCCACCCCTATTGTGGTTGTTGCAGCCGCGGCCATTTTGTTTGGCGAAACCGTGGGGTGGCGGCGCTGGTCCGCTATTGCGCTGGGCCTTGTTGGGGTTCTTGTGATCATCCAACCGGGTGCGGATGGATTTTCAAGCCTGTCCTTGCTCGCCGTGATTGGGATGTTTGGATTTGCCGGACGCGATCTGGCGAGCCGCGCAGCCCCCGCCGCCATCGGAACATTGTTGTTAGGCATCTATGGATTTGCTGCCCTGTCCATCGCTGGTGCGATCTGCGTGATTTGGGAAGGTGCCGCGTGGCAATGGCCGGATATGGGGACGGCCCTGACCCTTGTGTTGCTGATCATCGTAGGTGCCTTTGCCTATTCCGCCCTAATGTGCGCGATGCGCACGGGTGAGGTTTCGGCGGTGACGCCGTTTCGATATACGCGGTTGGTTTTTGGCGTTGGCATTGGCGTGTTGGTGTTTGGCGAACCTTTGGATGAGACGATGATCTGGGGCTGTGCCTTGATCGTGGCGTCGGGTTTGTTCATCCTTGGCCGCGGGAAAAGCGCACAAAAAATCCGGCGCTGAGGCCGGATTTCTCGCAGAATTGCAATGACTTATCAGCCAACCTTCGCGTCAGATATGGTCGTGCGGCGCGCGGAAAGCTCTTCGGATACGAGGAACGCCAGTTCCAGAGACTGGGACGCATTCAGGCGTGGATCGCAGGCCGTGTGATAGCGGCTGGACAGGTCTTCGTCTGTCACAGCGCGTACACCACCTGTACACTCTGTGACGTCTTTTCCTGTCATTTCAAAGTGAACGCCACCGGGAACAGTGCCTTCTGCGTTATGAACGCCAAAGAATTCTTTGACCTCGCGCAGCACACTGTCAAAGGGACGTGTCTTATAACCCGTGGTGGATTTGATCGTGTTGCCGTGCATCGCATCACATGTCCATACAACGTTTGCGCCTTCTTCTTGAACAGCCTTCACCAATCGCGGCAGGTGTTCCCCGACAGAGCCCGCACCGAAACGCGCGATCAACGTCAAACGACCCGCTTCGTTTTCAGGGTTGAGCGAGGCCATAAGCGATTTGAGGTGGCCGGACGTCATAGACGGTCCGCACTTTAACCCGATTGGGTTTTGAACGCCTTTACAGAATTCAACATGCGCGCCGTCTGGCTGGCGTGTGCGATCACCGATCCAGATCATGTGACCTGATCCCGCAAGCCATTTGCCCGATGTGCTGTCCAGACGACACAAGGCTTCCTCGTATTCCAAGAGCAAGGCCTCGTGGCTTGTATAAAATTCAACCGATTGCAGCTCGTGCAGGGTTGACGCGTCAAGGCCCGCAGCGCCCATGAAATCAAGCGTGTCGCTGATCCGTTCAGCCAGCGCGCGATATTTTTCTGCCTCTGGTGCGCCTGTGAACCCCAATGTCCAAGCATGGACCTGATGGATGTCCGCATAGCCACCGGTTGAAAACGCACGCAACAGGTTCAACGTAGCTGCTGCTTGCAAATACGCCTGTTCCATCCGTTCGGGACTGGGAATACGGCTGGCTTCGGTGAAGTCAAAGCCGTTGATGATATCGCCCCGATAGCTTGGCAATTCCACACCATCGACGGTTTCGGTTGGCGCAGAGCGCGGTTTTGCCATTTGGCCAGCCATACGACCCACTTTGACCACGGGCACCTTGGCGCCGTATGTCAAAACCATCGCCATTTGCAGCATGACCTTGAACGTGTCGCGAATGGTATCGGCAGAAAATTCAGCAAAGCTTTCAGCGCAATCGCCACCTTGCAACAAAAACGCCTCGCCCCGGCTGACAGCGCCAAGATGGGATTTCAGACGGCGGGCTTCGCCTGCAAAGACCAAGGGGGGATAGCTGGCAAGCCGCGCTTCGACAGCGCTAAGCGCATCAGCGTCGGTATAGTCGGGCATCTGGACCCGGGGCTTTTTGCGCCAGTCAGATTTTTGCCAGTCAGTCATCAGATCAGTCCCTTTTTCAAGCGAAGGTTAAAGTTAGCCCCAAAGGTCTAACGTGCCTTTGGGGCAAAGGTCCATTAGCAAAACACCCATCCAGTCACAAAAGAGGCATTTGCCGTCGCGATTACCCTTGATCCGTTCCCCAAAAAGGTGTTCAGGTCATTCAGTTACATTGGATTGCTGACATGTCGCAACTCGCCCCGTCTGTTACAGTTGATCACCCCGGCAAGCCACGGCGGTTTGTCTTTGCGCTGATGAACGATTTTTCGATGTTGAGCTTTGCAGCTGCCGTCGAAGCCCTGCGCATTGCCAATCGCACTGCTGGCAAAGAGATTTACGCTTGGAAATTACTGGGCGAAGGCGGTGAAACCATCACCTGTTCCAATGGCTGCGCGTTTCAATTGGATGGTGATCTGATTGAATTGGACCGCGACGATACCATCCTGTTGTGTGGTGGCATCGGCGTGCAAGAGGCCACGACGAAAAAGCTGTTGAACTGGCTGCGCCGCGAAGCGCGCCGTGGATGCACGATCGCAGGGCTATGTACGGCAGGATACGCCCTTGCGCGGGCCGGATTATTGGACGGCAAACGCGCGACGATCCATTGGGAAAATCAAGACAGCTTTATCGAAGAATTCGAAGAAGTGGACCTGACAAAATCTGTCTTTGTGATGGATGGAAACCGCTATACGACGGCGGGTGGAACCGCCTCTATTGATATGATGCTCAAGATCATCGCGGATGATCATGGTGAGGAAATGGGCAATTCGGTTGCTGACATTTTGATTTATTCCTCAATCCGCACTGATCAGGACACGCAGCGTTTGTCGATCCCGACGCGGATTGGCGTGCGTCATCCAAAGTTGAGCCGGGTTATTCAACTGATGGAACAAAACATCGAAGAACCGATCAGCCCTGCGACCTTGGCTAAGGACGTGGGCATGTCCACGCGGCAGTTGGAACGGTTGTTCCGTCGGTATCTGTCACGTTCACCCAAGCGGTATTACATGGAATTGCGCCTGCAGAAGGCGCGCAATCTGTTGATGCAGACCGATATGACCGTGATCAATGTGGCATTGGCCTGCGGGTTTGCGTCACCGTCGCATTTTTCCAAATGCTATCGATCGCATTACGACACAACACCCTATCGGGAACGCGGCACCCACACGACGCGGCTGTCTGTTTAGGCGATGCGCTGGGCGCTGCTTGCCGTGCTGTCGACACCTGTGGCGGCGGAACGTTTTGATTGTGCGATGGCTGACGGGCAGCGGGTTACATTTGACATCAACCCTGCGCTTTTTGTGAATGAGCTGAACGCCGATGAGCCCATTCGGCGCATGACGACAACCGTTATGATTGACGGGGCACAAACGTCAGGGGAGCCGTTTCGCATTGGCGACTTGCGCGGGTTTTCGTATGAAGCTTTGATGGGGGGCACGACAGTGTTTGTGGTCAACGCCGACGGGTCGGCGGTGATGACAAATCGGCGCGCCGATCTGCGGATCGAAGGAACCTGCCGAACAGAGTGAATAAATTCGCCTATCCCAATGGCGGCTGCGCAAAAGCCGCGCTAGAAGGGGCAAAGCGGAACGAAGGGGCATTCGATCAATGGCATTTGTGTTTCGATGGCTGATGCGTATCGCCTCTGGCCTGTTCCTTTTGTCTTTGGCTGCCTTTGCGCTGGCTTATTATTTCGCCTCCCGCTCGCTTCCCGATTATGACGCGCGATTTGAGATTGCAGGTCTTTCCGGCCCGGTTGAGATCGTGCGCGACAATGCCAATGTTCCGCACATTTTTGGCACCACGGATCAGGATGTGTTTTTTGCGCTGGGCTATGCCCATGCCCAAGATCGCATGTGGCAAATGACGATGCTGCGCCGCACAGCCCAAGGGAGGCTTTCAGAGCTTTTTGGGCGTCGAACCTTGCCGATTGATGAATCGATGCGCCGGTTTGGGATTTACCAGTTGGCTGTCGACTCTGTCAAAGCGCAGGACGCTGAGACAACAACAGCGTTACGATCCTATTCCGATGGCGTAAATGCCTGGTTCACAGAGGTAAACGCAGGGGCCCGTGGTCGTGGTGCGCCAGAGATGTGGTGGTTTAACCATCCGATTTCACCTTGGGAGCCTGCGGATAGTATCGCGATACTCAAGCTGATGTCTGTGCAATATGCCTCCCATCTTGAACGCGAAGTCCTGCGCGCGCGTGCGTCTTTGCAGTTGGAAACTGCGCGTGTGCTTGACTTGATGCCCGATGACCCAAGCAAGGGCATTGCCGCCCTGCCCGAATATGCCAGCATGATCGAAGGGGTTGGCGTGGCAGATTACGCCAGCACACGCCTCGATGATCCACTGTCGCCGTTCAAACGGCTGGAACTTTCGGGGGCATCAAACGCTTGGGCGGCGGGTGTGACGCGCACGGCCAAGGGATCGACCTTGCTGGCCAATGATCCCCACATTGATCTGTCCGCCCCGTCGATTTGGTATTTGGCCCGTCTGGAATTGCAATCGGGCGGTGTCATTGGCGGTACGATCCCCGGTGCGCCGGTTATCGTGACCGGGCGCAGCGTTGATATTGGCTGGGGCATCACCGCCAGCTTTATCGACGATCAGGACATTTTTATCGAAGAATTGAATCCACAGGATTCCACACAGTATCGCACAACCGATGGCTGGCGCGATTTTGAAACCCGCGACAGCGTTGTGATCGTCAAGGACGAGCCTGCTGTGACGTTGCGCCTGCGTTGGACAAACAACGGGCCGGTTTTGCCGCCAACGCTGTTTGACCTCGCCGCGATCACGCCGCCCGGTCATGTTGCTGCAATCGGATGGACGGCACTGACGGGCGAAGACACATCCATGTCTGCCGCCCTTGCCCTGATGAAGGCGCAAACGGTGGATGAGGCGCTTGTCGCGTCAGAACGCTTTGTTGCCCCCAGCCTGAACCTGACCCTTGCGGACCGCAACGCCATAGCAATGCGCACAATCGGAACCGTGCCAAGTCGCGACCCAAACCATGTGTCGCAAGGGCGTCTGCCCAGTTACGGCTATCTGCCCGAAAACCAATGGCAAGGCCTGCTGCCGCAAAGCGACAATCCGGTATTTCAAAATCCCGTCGGCGGGATCATCGGCAATACCAACAACAAAGTTGTTGATCGCCCCTTTCCCAACCATTTGAGCTTTGACTGGGGCGACACCCAGCGGGTCAAACGTTGGGACAGATTGATGCAAGCGCGACAAGTCCACACGCGCGAAAGCTTTATCGAGGCACAATTGGACACGGTGAGCTTTACTGCGCGCGCGATTTTACCCCTGATTGGGGCCGACCTGTGGTTTACCGGCGACGCCGCACCTGAGGGCACGCCAGAACGCAAACGCCAGCAAGCGCTGGACCTATTGGCCGCGTGGAATGGTGAGATGAACGAACACCTGCCCGAGCCGTTGATCTATGCGGCATGGTTGAGGGAATTGCAGGATCGCTTGATCCGCGATGACCTTGGGCCGTTGGCAGCCGAGTTTACACACGTAAATCCGGTCTTTATTGAACGCGTGTTTCGCGATGTTGATGGCGCATCCGCGTGGTGTGATGTGATCCAATCTGCACCGGTTGAAACCTGCACTGATGTGTCGCGGCAAGCGTTAGACGATGCGCTGATCTGGATTGATGAAACCTATGGCAGCACCATCGAAGCACTGCGCTGGGGCGAAGCCCACGAGGCGCAGCACGACCATCCGGTTTTGGGCGAAGTGCCTTTGCTCAACTGGTTCGTGAACATTCGCCAATCAACCAGCGGCGGCGACAACACGTTACAACGCGCCAAGACCAGTGGCACGGGGCCGCATCCGTTCCGCAATGTGCATGCCGCCGCCTATCGTGGTGTTTATGACTTTGCCGATCCGGACAGTTCTGTGTTTGTGACCAGCACGGGGCAATCGGGGCATCCCCTATCACGCTATTACGACAATCTGGGAGAGCTTTGGCGCAGGGGTGAATATATCCCAATGTCGCTGGACCCTGCCCTTGCCCGTGCGGCGGCCCTTGGCGTGACGGTGTTGACCCCGACGCAAACCAAATAGCGTCTTAACCCGATCGTAAATCTGGCGTGGCATTTTGCGCGCATGGTGCTTCGATACGCGACGAAAATCTGTATGTATTTTTTCGGCATTCGGCGCGGGATAGATTATGTCCTGCGCCCGCTGATGTTGCTTGTGCTGATGGCGGCTTTGAACGCAGGGCTAAAGAACAGCATCGTCGGGACAACTGGCGCAGCGCTCCTGCTTGATATTGGCATCACGATGCTGGTTTGTGTGCCGTTCGTCTTTCTGGTCTATGTCATTATGATGCATCAGATCAAAGAACAGCGCGGCCTGATTTCGGATGCGCAGACCGATGATTTGACCGGACTTCCCAATCGTCGGGCGTTTTCAAGACGTACGGAACGGGCGCTGCGCACGGGTCGTCATGGGTATTTTCTGATTATTGACGCGGATCATTTCAAGCGGGTGAATGACACTTTGGGGCATCCTTCGGGCGATTTGTGTCTTCAGGCGATTGCGGATCGTATCAAAAGCGTTTTGCGCAAGGATGATTTGATTGGTCGTATCGGGGGCGAAGAATTTGGCGTGCTGTTGTTTGATCGCACGATGGAGGAAATTCAACGATTTTCCGGCCGCTTGTGTTTTCCGATTAAGGTTAGCGTCCCGGGGCACAATGATCTGTTGCGACTAACCGTTTCCGCTGGCGCGACTGAGATCAATCCCAACGATACGTTGAGCAATCTAACGGCCCGGGCCGATGAAGCATTGATTGCTGCGAAAAAGAATGGCCGCGAACGGATGGTTCTGTGGCGCAATAGGCTGACACAAAGCGAGGTGGCGTAAACCTAAAGCTTGGCGAACCGCGCCTTTTGCGTCGCGGTCCACGCCACATCAAAGATGTAGCCGTCTTCGTCTTGCCGTTCATTTTGCACAACACCCGCCTCAAACAGCCAAGCCCGTTTTTTCCCATCTGCAAAGGACAACTTTATCGTTTCTTCTTGGATTGGGTCGCGCACGGTTTTCGCGATGGCATCCAACAGCACATCCAGCCCTTCACCCGTTATGGCAGAGGTTGCAAACAACCCTTCGCGCCGTTCCACTTGCAAAGCGCGGGCGGCAGCATCCTCTGGCGATAGACGATCCATCTTGTTCCAGACCTCAAGCACCGGAGCGTCGTCACCAACGCCAAGGCTTTCAAGGATATCGGTGACGTCTTGCGCCTGATGTTCGGTTTCCTCATGGCTGATATCACGCACGTGCACGATCAGATCCGCGTCGAGCACTTCTTCCAAAGTGGCGCGAAACGATGCCACGAGTTCTGTGGGTAGATCGCTGATGAAACCCACGGTATCCGACAAGATAACTTCGTTGCCTGCGGGCAGTTCAATGCGCCGCATCGTTGGATCAAGGGTCGCAAACAGCATGTCTTTTGCAAACACGACCGACCCTGTGACCCGGTTGAACAGGGTTGATTTGCCCGCGTTGGTGTAGCCAACCAAAGCCACGATTGGGAACGGCACCTTGGCACGGGACGCACGGTGCAGCGCGCGGGTTTTGACAACCTTAGCCAGCTGGCGGCGCAAGCGGCCCAATTGTTCATCAATGGCGCGGCGGTCCGCCTCGATCTGGGTTTCGCCGGGACCCCCGACAAAACCAAGGCCACCGCGCTGGCGTTCAAGGTGGGTCCAAGCGCGCACAAGGCGGGTGCGTTGATAGCTAAGTGCTGCCATTTCAACCTGCAGCACACCTTCGGATGTGCGGGCGCGGTCGCTGAAGATTTCCAAGATCAACCCAGTCCGGTCGAGCAGTTTAACGCCCCATTCCTTTTCCAGATTGCGTTGTTGAACCGGAGTGACGGGGCCATCAACCAAAACGAGTTCGATCTCGGCCGCCTTAAAGACGTGACGCAATTCTTCGATCTTGCCGGAACCGAACAATTTGCCGGCGTGAATTTTGGGGAGGCGCACGATGCCTTGGCCCTCGACCGACAGGTCAGGCAAGGCGGCGGCGAGCGCCACAGCTTCGCCCAAACGACCCGCTGGGTCGCGGCGATTGCGATCTGATGTCACCTCAGGATGGAGTACCCAAGCCCTCGTGACGGGCTTGTCATGCGTTTGCAAAGTTACTCTTCGCCTTCATAAAGGCTGATTGGCTGCGCCGGCATAATGGTGGAAATCGCCGATTTATAGACCAGTTGTGACTGGCCATCGCGGCGCAACAACACACAGAAACTGTCGAACCAAGTGATAACGCCTTGCAGTTTGACGCCGTTCACAAGGAAGATCGTGACCGGAACTTTGACCTTGCGGACGTGATTAAGAAACGCATCTTGCAGATTTGCTTTGTCAGATGCCATGGCCATCCCCTCTTTTTTTTGCTTTTGCGGCCGTGGCTGGCCATATCGGCGCTAAGTATGTCCCGCCGGTCCCGGAAAGAAAAGCCCAAATGCACGCAAGGTTATTGCCGCCAGAAATCTGGATTGAACAGCGCAATTAGGGCAAGCGTTTCAAGACGTCCTAAAACCATCGCGGCGGCCAGTATGCCTTTGGCCGCATCGGGGATTTCGGAATATAGAATGGGTGCCTCGCCCGCGACAGCGGCCAGTGGGCCGGTGGTGGACAGGGAAGCAACGCTGAGGATCATCGCCGCCTCAAATTCGACGCCTGTTAGGGACAGCAACAACATGACGACCGTCACGCTGAGCGAGAGCAACATAAAGAACACCCAAGACACATAAGCCCCTTGTTTGCGGATCCGCCGCGCCGCGCGGCCACCGCCGCCCACAGAGGATGGATGCAAAAGCTGCGCCATTTCGCGTTCTGAATGGCGAAACAGCGCATAAACCCGCAGCAACTTGGCACCACCCGCTGTCGTAGCAACACCGCCGCCAATCAACGCGAGCCCAAGCAGGAAGATCCCCGGCGTCGGAAGCCCGACCCAAGTGATGGTGTCGGACCAATAGCCGCTTTCAAAACCTGTGGTCGTCAAAAACGACGTGACCGTAAACAGCGCCCCCCAAAGGGAGACGCCAAAGTCCTCGAACAGAGGCTCATCGGCAACCACCACACCAAAGAAGTGCCGCACGAACAGCAAAAGCGTGACGCTGCCAATCAGGACAACGGCGACCAAAACCTCTGGATCGGTCAAAAGCGTTCTGCTGTCGGTGTCACGGCGTAATTGGCGTGAAAACGTCAGGCGCGATATGGCGAAGGCGAAGAAAACGAACACAGCCACTTCACCCCAAAAGCCGGAAACCGTGTTTGACAGCCCATTCACCGAAGTGATCCCAGAGGTGGAAAGGGTTGCCATCGCATGAACCAATGC
Source organism: uncultured Paracoccaceae bacterium (assembly GCA_937922155.1). Classification (GTDB taxonomy): domain Bacteria; phylum Pseudomonadota; class Alphaproteobacteria; order Rhodobacterales; family Rhodobacteraceae; genus Cognatiyoonia. The sequence goes on from CAKZVL010000156.1 coordinate 17,315, forward strand.
AACATCAGGAACGTCGCCCAATGCCATCAGGACGATCCACAAGCTGAGGGTCAGACCTGCGTAAATCGGGAAAAGCTCTTGGGCATATCGTGCCAAACGTTCTGCGGAGGCCGCCTGTTCCCCTGCCATTGCGGGCCCTGCGGATACACCTGTGCCGATCCGGCCAACGGCGCGCACCTCAAACCCTCCAAGGTTCATAGGCGCAAGGATCGCAAGGGCCGTCACCCAGATCAAAAGCCCGCCAAGCCAGGCCACCAATGCGCGCCACAGGTGCAACGATGGCGTCAACTGCCCGGCAGCGTCATAAAGCGTGGCGCCTGTCGTTGTGAAACAACTGACCATTTCAAACCATGCTTCCAGAAAGCTTGTGTTTTCCACCGCCTCATAAAACGGGATTGCAAACATGACCGGCAGCAGCGTGAACGATGCGGCAAGCGTCACAAGTTGGCTGCGCACCACACTGGGCGGTGAATATCCGGCAGTGGCCAACCCCACCAACAGCGTCAAAATGCCAAACAGGATCATCCCATAAAAGAAAATCCGCATCGTGTTAAAGTCATCCAAGATCGCACCGTGGGCTGCAGGCACGATCATCAGCAAGGCGCCCAACCCCATGAGCACCACAAAAAACGGTAGTTTTGTAAGCGACGCCAGCATCAGAAAAAGTCGATCGACACCTGTAACAGGCGTTCAACCTCGGGCACGTCATCTGTCATCGCAAAGAGGGCGATCATGTCACCTTCGTTGATGCGGGTTTCGCCGACCGGTTTGATCAACTTGTTGCCTTGCAAAATACCCGCGACGATGCTGCTTTCGGGAAAGTCGATATCCTTGATCCGCTGCCCTGCGATGGGTGAGGTTCCAAGAACCTCTGCTTCGATCAGCTCTGCTTCTGCGTCGCCGATGGAATAGACGCCGCGCACGCGGCCAAGCCGGATGTGGCGCAAAATCGAACTGACGGTTGTAGCGCGCGGGTTGATATAGGCGTCAATGTCCAAAGGTCCCATCAGAGGCGCCAATGTTTGATCATTGACCAGTGTGATGGCCATTTTGCAGCCCATTTCTTTGGACCGGACAGACACCAGCAGGTTGGTTTTATCATCATCGGTCACGGCCAAAACCGCATCGGCGTTTTCAATGCCCGCTTCTGCCAACAGGCCGGACGTCAAACCGTCGCCATGCAGAACAATGGTGCGTTCCAACATATCTGCGGCGTTTTCAGCGCATTCGCGGTTGGTTTCGATGATCTTGACGCGCACACGTTCTGTCTGCGCCTCTAGCCTGCGCGCCACGCCAAGACCTACGTTCCCAGCACCGATAATGACGACCCGTTCCGGCTTTGCCTGCGTTTTGCCAAAAATTTCGAGCGTCCGAGTGAGATCGACAGAATCGGTAAAGACATAAGCGTCATCACCGGGGAACAACTGATCGCCCGCAGAGGGTACGAACAACGCCCCTTCCCGGCGAACCGCCACGACCAAAGCCTTAAGCGTCGAAAACAGATCGGTGAGCTGACGCAGTGGCGTATTGATGACGGGGCAGTCTTCGTCGATCGTGATCCCCAATAGCTGCGCTTTGCCTTCGAGGAAATTTTCTGTGTCAAAAGCCGCAGGTGCCGCGAGGCGTTGAAGCGCGGCTTCGGCCACTTCGCGTTCTGGGCTGATGACCACGTCAATGGGCAGATGTTCCCGGCGGTAAAGGTCAGAATAGATCGCATCCAGATAGCTTTGCCCGCGTAGGCGCGCGATCTTGCGCTGCACCGAAAAGACAGAGTGCGCCACCTGACAGGTCACCATGTTGACCTCATCCGAATGGGTCGCGGCGATGATCATATCCGCGTCGCGCGCACCGGCACGGTCCAACACATCAGGATAGCTGGCAAAGCCAGCAATCCCCTGTACGTCCAATGTATCGGTTGCACGGCGCACAAGGTCGGCGTTGTTATCCACGACGGTGACGTCGTTACGCTCTCCCGACAAATGCCGCGCAATCTGCCATCCAACTTGGCCAGCACCACAGATTATGACTTTCATCGCCTACTCCCGCGTTCGCGTCTGCCACTGGTGGCAGAGCGCGAAGCTTGCGTCAATTCTACAGCGTCGGTCTAGCCGCCTATACTGCGTCGGCTTCGACGACCGCGACCCGCGCACCAGCCTTGTTCGTGGTCGAAACGCCAAGCGATTTCAATTTGCGGTGCAAGGCGGAGCGTTCCATGCCTACAAAACTGGCCGTGCGGCTGATATTGCCACCGAACCGGTTGATTTGCGTCAACAGGTATTCGCGTTCAAACAATTCACGCGCCTCGCGCAACGGCAATGTGGCAAGACCGCCAGACAGAACAACGCGTCCTTCTTCTTCAACCGCTTCCTCGGACGAGGGCAGTTCCTTTGCGGTGATCGCATCGGTGGAATCGCCAAGGATCAGAACACGTTCCACGACGTTTTTAAGCTGGCGCACATTGCCAGGCCACAGCATCGTTTGAAGCAAAGCGCGCGCGTCTTCCGCAATCGCACGTAACGGCAGGCCCTGCGCTTTGTTAAAGGTTTCGATGAAGTATTCAGCCAAAAGCGGAATATCTTCACGCCGTTCTTCCAAGCTTGGCACGTGGATCGGGACCACATTCAGCCTGTGGAACAATTCCTCGCGGAAGGTGCCTGCATCAATTTCCGCCTGCAAATCGCGATTGGTGGAGGACACAACGCGCAAGTCGACTTGCACTTTGTCGTTGCCACCGACCCTGTTGAAGGTCTGGTCGACCAAAACGCGCAGAATTTTTGACTGGGTACCCAGTGGCATATCCGCAATTTCGTCGAAATAAATCACACCGCCATTGGCCTGTTCAAGCAGACCCGTTTCCACGCCCGAAGATGTTTGGGTGCCAAACAACACTTCTTCCATGCGGTCAGGCTCGATCGAGGCGGAGGTGACGGTGACAAACGGCCCTGAGGAGCGGTTGGAGTTTGCATGGATGTAGCGCGCTGCAATTTCCTTGCCCGCCCCGGCAGGGCCCGTCAGCATAACGCGGCCATTGGATTTGGTGACCTTGTCGAGTTGTGCACGAAGTGTGCGAAACGCAGCACTGTCGCCAAGCATATCCGCTGTGTTGCCCTCACCCCGTTTCAGTTCCACGTTTTCACGGCGCAAGCGGCTGGTTTCCATAGCGCGACGGATGACGACCATCAGCTGTTCGATGTTGAACGGCTTTTCGATGAAATCATAGGCGCCTTGTTTGATCGCAGCGACAGCAATTTCGATGTTGCCATGGCCAGAAATGATCACGACCGGAACGTCTGGATAATCCCGTTTGGCAATCTTAAGGATGTCGATCCCATCCATGTTGCTGTCTTTCAACCAGATATCGAGGATCATCAGCGCCGGTGTTTCCACCGCTATTTCCTTCATACATTCGTCTGACGTGCCCGCCAGTCGCGTTGTGTATCCTTCATCCTTTAAGATGTCAGAGATGAGTTCCCGGATATCACGTTCATCATCGGTGATTAGAATGTCGCCCATATTCATATCCTCATGCAGGTATTTTATTGGCCGTTGCACCGGATGGCACAACTGGCAGTTCGATGATGGCGCAGGCACCGACGTGCCCGTGTCCATCAAATTGTACGGCGTCTGTTAGGGTGAGTGTTCCGCCGTGTTCTTCGATAATTTTTTTGACGATTGGCAGGCCAAGGCCCGTCCCCTTGTCGCGCGTGGTCACGTAGGGTTCGAACAATCGCGCCCGATCCTCAGGCAGCCCGATCCCGTTATCCTCAACCCGGATTTCAGCCCGATCCCCAAAGGTGGACATAGTGACGCGAATTTCAGGAATGACCGTGACCGCTTCGTCCTTTTCACGAAGTGTTTCAATGGCTTCGCCCGCATTTTTGATCAAGTTTGTCAGCGCTTGAGTCACCATTGTGCTGTCCAGATCGGCCAAAACCTCGACCTCTGGCAGATCCGATACAAGGCGCACATTCGGCAGGCCCGCCTCTTGCAGGGTGATTGCATCACGCACCAATTCAACCAGATCATTCACCGCCAAGACGGGTTCGGGCATCCGTGCAAATTTTGAAAACTCATCTACGATGCGGCGCAAATCACCGGTCTGGCGGATAATGACGTCTGTCATCTGATCCATTTTATCCGTCTCTGCGACCTCATCCCGGAATTTGCGTTTGATACGTTCAGCCGATAATTGGATCGGTGTGAGGGGGTTTTTAATCTCATGCGCAATACGTCGGGCAACATCGCCCCAAGCCGCCATTCGCTGCGCGCTGACAAGGTCGGTAACGTCGTCCAAGGCAACAACGTATCCCTCAAGCTTGCCTTCCTCGTTGCGGCGCGGCGCCATGCGCACAAGCAAGCTTTCCTGCTTTCCACGACGCACCAGATTAATCTGTTCTTGTGCAACTGCACTGCCGCCTTTGATGTCGGCGAACAGGTCGGAAAATTCTGGAACCGCCACGTCAATTTCAATGTTGGAATGCACTTCGTCGATCTTCAAAAGGCGTTGGGCGGCTGTATTGACGAAGGTCACTTTCCCTTCGGCATCCAAACCGACAACGCCTGATGTGACCGAGGACAGAACAGAATCAAACAACCGTTCGCGCCGCTGGGCCCTGTCAGCTGTATCAACCAGCTGATCGCGCTGTTCCTTCAACTGGCCGGTCATCTGGTTAAAGTAGGTGCCCAGCATCGCGACCTCATCATCGCCGTCTTCTTCGACGACGCGCACATCAAGATCGCCAGACCCAACGCGCTGCGAGGCATTCACCAGTCGCCCAATGGGGCGCGACAATCGTTCTGCGAAAAACAGGCCCAGCCAGGTTGCCGCAAGGATCAAAATCACCGCAAAGCCGAAATAAATGAACCCAAACTGGAACAGCAATTTACTGCGGTCCCGTTCCAATTGTTCATAAAACGTCACGGTCTGCTTGGTGTCATCCAGCAGCGATAGGATCGACCCATCAACCTGCCGCGTGACATAGAGATAGCGGTTTTGAAACGTCTCCACCGGCAAGAGTAGTCGAAATTCGTTGTTGCTGGGATCTTCGATAATGACGCGGCCCTCTTCGGCAGATTGTTCAATCTGTTCCAGTGATGGGCGTTCATAGTTAAATTCGTAAGACCCAGCACCCCGCGCGCGGATCGTTCCATCCCCGTCGATAAAGAAAACTTCGGTCAAGCCGCGGTCGATCTGGTTTTGCACCGCTTGGATCGCCAAACGGACATCGCCGTCGTTCATGAAAAAATTGGTCTGACGTTCCGTATTCAGATAGGCGGCCAGCGCTTCGCCATCGCGGGTCAATTCGCTGCGTTCTTCGGCTTCATAGGCTTCTGCCGTACTTAAAGATGTGCCCAGAACGGATTGAACTCTATCAGAAAACCATCCCTCAAAGCCAAGGTTGATTGACACGAGCGCATAAAGCGCGACAAGCACTGTTGGCACCAAAGCCAAGATCACGAAAACACCGGTCAGGCGCAGGTGCAATCGCGACCCAGCTGATTTGTTGCGCCGTGCGACAATCATCCGCGTGACCCGTTGCAGCACCAACGCCGCGATCAATAGAACATAAATCAGATCAAGGAAAAGAACGACACGCAACGCGGGAGAGTTGATGCCACCTTCCAGCGGTCCAGAAATGATCGCAACAGTCGCAATGGCCAAAGCAGGCCCCAGAAACACAAGACCCAAGGTCATTGCATTCTGTACGGATCGCTGGCGACGCCAACGACTGAACCGTCTCATATCCATGCCCAAAAGGGTACGCTGCACTGCGCAATGCCCTATAATTAAAGCGAGATTTCTCCCGCATACCGCCGATCGCATGATCCTAACCAAGGCACCTGTCCCCAGTTGGTCACATCATTGTTGCCCTTTTACATCAACTTACGGCGGCGTGTCACGCGAATATCGAGATCAATTATCTTTTTACGCAAAGTATTGCGATTGATGCCAAGTAGATCAGCACATTTAGCCTGATTACCTCCGGTCGCATCAAGGCTGATTTCGATCAGCGGAGCTTCGACTTCTTTCAATATCCGGTTGTAAAGGCCCGGCGGTGGCAGCACCCCGCCATGAAGATCAAAGTAGCGTTGCAAATGTTTGGCAATAGACGCCGACAGCTTTTCCCCCTCGCCGCCGCTGCGCAGCGGTTCCATCGCGGGTTGGTTGTTCAGGACCAACTCCACCTCGGGCTTGGTGATTTCTTCTTCTGTGGCGGTAAACACCAATCTGCGGATCGCGTTTTCAAGCTGGCGCACGTTGCCCGGCCAGCTGTAGGCGCGCACAAGGTCCATCGCGGACTCCGCAAAGGTCCGCAGTGGCGCACCTTCGCGTTCTGTGCGGGACAGAAAGTGGCTGGCCAATAATGGGATGTCATCAACCCGTTCCCTGAGCGAGGGCACATTGATCGTCACCCCAGAAAGACGATAGAACAGATCCTGTCGAAACGCGCCCTCTTCGATCAAATGGGCCAGATCGGTCTGCGAGGTTGCCATGATCCGTGGCGCGTTGTCCCCCAATGTATCGAGCGCACGCACGATCAAGGCTTGCGCGGCATTGCTCAGGTCGCCGACTTCGTCAAACAGAACCGATCCGCCTTTGGCGCGGCCCATGATGGTACTTGCCGCATCATGCCCTTCCAGATCAGAACTTCCTACGGTGACAAAGGGCAAATTGCGACGGTCGGAAAAATCGTGGATCGTGCGGGCGATCAGGCTTTTACCTGTCCCGCTTTCCCCGGTGATCAGCACCGACATCTGCGTGTTCATCACACGCGCAACAAGCCGGTACAGGTTTTGCATGGTGGCAGTGCGACCAACCAAGGGCAGATCATCTGACGTCTGATCCGTCCCCCCTTCGCGGGCGGCTGGCACGCGACGTTTGACGGAAAGCGCACGAGAGGCGCGCTTCATCAGATCAGGCAAGTCAAAGGGTTTGGGCAGATAATCATAGGCGTCCGCCTCCGCCGCTTGGATCGCTGTCATGATCGTGTTTTGGGCAGAAATAACGATCACCGGCAAGCCGGGGCGTGCCTGCGCAATCAGGGGCAATTGTTCCAAGCCATTGCCATCGGGCATGACAACATCTGAAATCACCAAATCGCCTCTGCCTTCTTCGACCCAGCGCATCAGCGTTACGAGGGAAGACGTTGCATGAACTTTACAGCCCGCGCGCGTCAGCGCTTGCGTCAAAACGGTTCGGATCGTGCGATCATCATCAGCCACCAGTATTGTGCCATCCATCAGCCTGTCTCCTGCAATGTTTCATTGGGGGCCTGGGGCAAAGAGACCCTGAATTTCGTTTGACCCGGAACGGAATCAACTGCGATCCAACCGCCGCCGTCATGAACAAGCTTGCTCACCAGCGCGAGGCCAAGGCCCGTCCCGTTTTCCCGCCCTGAAATAAACGGTTCAAAGATGTCGTTTGCAATTTCAGACGGAATGCCAGGGCCATCGTCAATGATCTCGACCTGCAGGGGCAGTCGCGCTTGCATCCCATCCGCCTGCCGCACCCGCAGGGAGGCGTCATAGAACGTGCGGATGCGAATGGTGCCGCCCTCGCCACCCGCCTCTGACGCGTTTTTGAGCAGGTTCAAAAACACCTGCTGCAATTGATCTGCATCCGCGAAGGCCGCAGGCAGCGATGGGTCATATTCCATCACGAAAAACATATGCGACCCAAACCCAACCGACGCGGATTGTCGTGCCCGGTCCAGCACATCGTGAATGTTCAGCGGCGCACGTTCGGGCTTGCGCAGATTGCCGAACTGTTCAACGTTTTCCAGCAGATCGACAATCCGGCGGCTTTCTTCGACGATCATGTCGGTCAGCTCTCGATCCTCAGGGCCAAGGTTCATCGAAATGAGCTGTGCCGCCCCGGTGATGCCCGCCAATGGGTTTTTAATTTCATGGGCGAGCATCTCAGCCATCCCAATCGCTGATTTCGCCGCCTTGGAGGAATTGCCGTTTTGTGTGATCCGGCTCGCGATTTCGCGCGGGCTGATCATCATGATCATCTTGTCATCTGTACCGCTTAACGGTGAGAATTGGATATTGGCCTGCATCGGCACGCGCATCCCGCTGCCGACGTCCACGTCATTGATGAAAAGCGATGTGCGTTCGGTGCGCGCCCGCTCATAAGCGGTCTCTAGCGGCGCGTCGATCATGATCATATCCCAAAGGATCGCCCCTGAAAGCGCCTTTTCAGACATGTTCAAAAACGCTTGCGCGGCCGGGTTCGTCAACAAAATCTTGTCATCAGCGCCAAGCAATAAGGCAGGTGCAGGCAAGGACGACCAAAGCGCTGTATCTTGGATCATGCCGCCACCTCTGCGCCGTCAAGGATGGCGTCGGGCAACAGCCGTTCAACCTGCTTTGGATCGGCTTCAGTCAGCACGGCGCGGCGCAAGGTCGGGCC
>CAKZVL010000157.1 GCA_937922155.1 uncultured Paracoccaceae bacterium
ACATATCGTGGAACTTACCCTGTGATGGATATATCCTACAATGATATAACCGAATATGTGGCGTGGCTGAACAGCTTTGTTGGTCAAAGCGTCTACCGCTTGCCTACAGAGGCAGAATGGGAATACGCCGCCCGCGCCGGAACGCAGACCCCCTTTGCCCAAGGGGAATGGGTCCACACAGATCAGGTAAACTATAACGGTCAGGCTATCCCGCGCGAACCCGGCGCGGTCTACGAAGGCCTTGCAGGACGGGGCAGACCCGTCCCCGTAGAAACCCTTGATGCAGCCAACGCATGGGGGCTGCGACATATGTCTGGCAATGTCATGGAAAGGACTGCGTCTTGTTCCACAGACACGTATTTGGGCTGGTCAACCGCCAGTGAATGGCAGCAACAGAGTATTCAAACTGAATGCAAGCGGGCAACACGCGGTGGAAGTTACCAGACATCTATGGATTTCCAGCGGGTCGCACTTCGCGGCGGCGCTTCTCAAGATCACCGTTCAAAAGGTGGCGGTTTCCGCGTCTTGCGTGAGCTGAACTAGCGTTTGCACCCAAAACCCGCACCCTTTCGCCTTCCCCTTTTGCCCAGAATCACAAAATCTGCTAGATCAGGAAAAAACAAAACCCGAGCAGGTTCAAAATGATCAAAACCCTATCCCTCGCCGCGGGCGTGGCTGGTGCTGTGGCCTTCAGCCAAATCCCCGCATTTTCGCAGCAATATCTGCAACGGCTCGCTGGGCAGGTCGATGCTTTGACGACGGTCGTGATGGATTTTGATCAATCCGCGCTGTCCACTGGTTTGGGGCGCGAAGCCGCGCTTCAACAGATGACAGGCACGCCGTTCTTGGACGCCCGCCAAAGCGATATGCGCACCACCTTTGCCCGGCACACCCGGCTAAGCGATCACCTTTTGACATTGCGCACCGCCACCCCGATAGAACGGCTAGCTATGCCACACCGCCACGGCGACATCGCAACGATCAAGGCAACTTGGGCGGACTTTACCCCCGGCCTATCCATGACAGCTGATGGCGCGTTGGCGGCTGGGGCCGGGGCCGTCGCGGGGTGGGGCGTTGCTAGCGCGCTTCTGTCGATCTTCGCGTGGCCGTTCCGACGTCGCTCTAACAGACCCGTGGCCGCGCCGACCCCGCGCACCGAACCGATCTTGCAGGCGCACACCCCCCAAGCCACCACCCTGCGCGCCGACATCCGCCATCCCGCCGAATAAGGCAGAGGTGATCCCAGCCTCCCTTGACCCTCTGCCCCCAACAGGCCAGTTTGCGCGAGAGCAGCAAAGCCGGAGCCAACATGGCCAACCAAACCGCCCCTTTCGCGAAATTCGAATGGATGATCGCATGGCGATACATCCGCGCCAAACGCGCCGAAGGCGGGGTAAGCGTCATGACGTGGATCAGCCTTCTGGGTGTGATGTTGGCGGTCTTTGCGCTGATCGCCACGCTGGCTGTGCGCTCCGGCTTTCGTGCTGAATTTGTCGATACGATCCTTGGCGCGAACGCCCATGTGACTGTCTACCAAAACGTCCAGATCGAAGGCACCAATCGCACGGTGCGCATTATCAACGACTACGATGGGCTGACCGAACGCTTGATGCAGATCGACGGCGTGACGCGGGCGGCCCCTTTGGTCAAACAGCAGGTCATGGCCAATCGCGGTAACAATAACACCGGCGTCGAAGTCTATGGAATCACGAAAGAAGATTTGATGGGCATCCCCCGTATCGCCGCGCCTGAGGTGTCGATGGGCCAGATCGACCGCTTTGACGACGGCATCGCAATCGGCTCTGGCGTGGCGCAATCTTTGGGCGTCTCCGTCGGGGATCAGATCAAAGTAATTTCTCCTAATGGCGTGCGCACGGCAATGGGCACAAGCCCCCGCACCAGCGTTTATGAGGTCGTCTATATCTTTACCGCCGGGCGCTATGATATCGACAGAACGCGCGCCTATATGCCGCTGGCCGAAGCGCAAGTGTTCTTTAACCGCGACGGCGTCGCGGACGAGATTGAGGTGATGGTCGACGACCCCGACACCATTGAAAACCTGCTGCCCGCAATCAATGACGCAACGGGTGCGGGCGCATTGCTATGGACATGGAAAGACAGCGCAGGCGCCTTCCTGCGTGCGCTGTCGGTCGAGGACAACGTGATGTTCGTGATCCTATCCATCCTCGTCCTGATCGCGTCGATGAACATCATTTCCGGGCTGATCATGCTGGTCAAAAACAAAGGCCGGGACGTGGGCATTTTGCGCACCATGGGGCTTAGCGAAGGATCAATCCTGCGCATCTTTTTCATCTGCGGGGCGGGGATCGGGACGGTTGGCACGATCCTTGGGGTGATCATCGGCTGTCTATTCGCGCTTTATATCGACCAGATATTTTCGTTGGTGAACTACCTATCAGGCGGCGGCGTTTGGGATCCGTCCATCAGGGGCATCTATGCGCTGCCTGCGGAACTGCATCTGTCTGACGTTCTCAAAGCGGTTTCACTTTCCCTTGGACTGTCTTGGATTGTAACGATTTTTCCAGCGCGACGGGCCGCACGGATGAACCCGGTTGAGGCGCTGCGCTATGAATAACGTCCTCGACCTGCAAGGCATCACAAAGGCCTATAACACGGGCAAACCAAACGAAGTTCGGGTGCTCCACGGGATTGATCTGACCGTCGGCACTGGCGAGGTTGTCGCGCTCGTTGCGCCATCGGGGGCGGGAAAATCTACCTTGCTGCATATCGCGGGGCTTTTGGATACGCCTGATGCGGGCAGCGTGACGCTGACAGGGCAAGACATGACCAAACTGTCTGATCGCAAACGCACCGGCGCGCGGCGCGGGCAGGTCGGTTTTGTCTATCAATTCCACCACTTGTTGCCGGAATTTAATGCGGCCGAAAACATCATCCTGCCACAGCTTGCCAATGGCATCAGCGAACAGGCGGCGCAGGTTCGGGCGATGGACCTGTTGACCCGGGTTGGCATTGCCGAACGCGCAGGACACCGCCCCGCGGCGCTGTCAGGCGGCGAACAACAGCGCGTGGCATTTTGCCGTGCGTTGGCCAATGAACCCGCGCTTTTGCTGGCGGATGAACCCACCGGCAACCTTGACCCCGGCACATCGGATCGGGTGTTTGAGGCGCTGATGGAGCTTGTGCGCGGAACAGGACTGTCAGCCTTGATCGCCACGCACAACCTTGATCTGGCGGCCCGCATGGATCGCGTGGTCCGCCTCACCGCTGGGCGCTTGGAAGATTAAGTAAATCTCAATCACACCAACACCTATCCCCGCTGCGCCAAGAAAACCCCCATAGCCATTAATGCCAAACCACCAGCCCGCGTCAGGGAAACTGGCTTTTGGATCGCTCCGAACAACCCAAACTGATCAATCACCGCTGCCGCGCATAGCTGCCCAATCAACACCAGAAAAACCGCGTTCCCAAGTCCGATGATCGGTGCGATCCAAGTGATCGACAGCAGATAAAACGCGATCAGAACACCCCCCAAGAACAGATGTTTGGGAACATCGACAAGCTTGCTAAGCGGGGCGACCCCTGTGAACAGGGCCACCGAAAGGGCGGACAACCCTGCGATCAAAAAGAAAACCGTTGCCGCCGTTGCAGGGGATCCCAAAGAAACCCCAAGCCGTGAATTCATCGCCGCCAAGATCGGAACGCCAATCCCAGCGATAAGCATAATCAAGTGATGGTGTGTCATTGCGCCTCCCATCATGAGCCTGCCGCTTTGGCGCAGGGGCGTCAACGGGTCGCGATATCAAACGTGTCCGGCGTCTCGCCCGCGATCTCCAAAATCAATTTGCGCCGCACCGCTTGGGCAAAGCTCGCGCGATCTTCGGCGGTGACCAAAAACGAACCGGGCCCGCCAATAATGTTGTCAGTGTATAGCTGTTCCAGATTGGCCCCCGCACGACGCCCATCATCGGGGCGCAAGATCGGTAAGGCGTTGATGGTAATGCCCGCCGCCAACACGTCGTCACGGGCCAAAAGGATCGGTGGCCCAGATGAATTGCCCATACTGTCGCCGGAAAAATCAATGACCCGGCGCGGTGCGTCGATGTCATTATCTTCGATCAGCCGCTTCCCCTCTAGCAACGCCGCGCCAATGGCGTTCCGCCCAAACGCCTGACGGGGCGGAGCCAGAATTGCATCGGCAAACACCTTGGCGCTGTCGGGTCCATCCACAATCGTCCATTCCGCGACAACCGCCTGATTGGTCGCCCATTCGACGTAAGTAATGGCGATATTGCCATAGAGAGAGCTTTCAATCGCGCCCAGCACCATCGGATCTTGGATCGCTTCCGCATAGCCTTGACGCTGAAATTCCAGTTCGACCTGATCAATGGAACCGGAGGCATCCGCCAAAAGGACAAGCTCCAAACCGACTTCAACTCGATCTTGGGCAAAGACCGGGGCGGCTAGAAAGGTAAAGGCAATCGCAAGGCGCATGAGCAGAGTGTAGCCAAATCTGCATATCTGACAATGGAATGGTGCAACTTCTGACAATGGCGTGAGGGCCTGCCAATTCCCGATGACAAACGCGAACCAAGTGCTACGTCATCAAAAAAGCAACGAAGGATTTCCCCATGCGCATGCTCACCCTCGCCGCCACGCTCTTTGCCTCAACCGCCGCCGCGGGCCCTGTCTCGTTCAGCTCTGGCTGGCAAGAACAGCGGCTGTCGCTGTTTTCCTCCAACGATTACACTTTCGGCCAACAGCTCAGCATGGTGTCTGACGGCGCGGTTAGCATCGCGTGGACCCGCCTGCCACAGGCCGAATGGAACGCCACTGGCGCAAGCTGGAACTGGCGCGTGGACCAATCTGTACCCGCCACAGACCTCAGCCGCAAAGGCGGGGATGACCGCAACCTGTCCGTCTATTTTGTGTTCGTTCCGCAATCGGTTGCCGCAGAATTGTCCGGCCAAGGCATTCGATCTTTGCTCGGGCGTAATGACGTTCGGGTCATGCAATATGCATGGGGCGGCAACCACGGGCGCGGCACGATCATCCCATCACCATACGGGCAGGGCGGTGTCACGATCCCACTGCGCCAAGCCGGCTCCGGTTCCCATAGCGAAAGCGTTGACCTTGCAGCCGATCACCAGCGCGCCTTTGGGACAGCTCCGGGCGCTTTGGTCGGTCTGGCCGTATCTGGCGATAGCGATGACACCGACAGCGTCATTCGCGCAGCCATCGCTGGCCTGACGCTGCGCTAGGCTTCCAGCATATCGACCCGCGTCGCGTGACGACCCCCTTCAAATTCGGTGGTCAAAAACGCCTCCACGATCTCAATCGCGAGGTCACTGCCCACAACCCGCGCCCCAATCGACAACATATTTGCGTTGTTGTGGGCGCGGATCATCTTGGCAGAAAATGTTTCTGAACACACACCGCAGCGAATGCCCGCCACCTTGTTGGCGGCCATCATGATCCCTTGACCCGTGCCACACAGAACAATCCCAAGCCTGCAATCACCCGACGCGACAAGCGCCGCAGCAGCCTGCCCATGAGTCGGATAATGCGTGCTTTCGGGCGAGGTCGGGCCAATATCCACCGGTTCCCAACCCAGCGTTTCAATATGGGCGGCAATAGCCCGACGCAGATCAATTGCAGCGTGATCGCTGGACAGGGCGATGCGTTTATTCATTCTTTAGGATCCTTTAGAAAGCGCTGTGAGTATGGCGCCGCGACAAAACGCGGGGACGGAAACCGGCCGGGGCAAGGTGTTGCTCCCTAAACATCCAATTCCTCAACAAACTTCGCGTTCGCCTGAATATATTCAAACCGCAGTTCCGGCTTCTTACCCATCAACCGCTCCACCAGATCGCCGGTCTCCCCAGGCATTTCATCGTCAATGGTGACGCGGATCAGTTTGCGGGTGTCGGGGTGCATCGTGGTTTCTTTCAGGTCTTTGGCGTCCATCTCGCCCAGCCCCTTAAATCGCTGCACGTCGATTTTGCCCTTACCGCCCAGACCCTTTTCCAGCAGCGCCTCTTTCTCACGATCATCGGCCACATAGACCCGCGTCGCCCCTTGGGTCAGCCGGTACAGCGGCGGACAGGCGAGGTAGAGATGCCCCTGATCAATCAAAGGGCGCATCTGGGTAAAGAAGAACGTCATCAAAAGGGAGGCGATATGCGCGCCATCCACATCCGCGTCGGTCATGATGATGATCTTGTCATAACGCAGGTCTTCGACATTAAACCGCGTGCCCATGCCAACACCCAAAGCCTCGCACAGATCCTTGATCTCAGCATTGGTGGTCAGCTTGCTGGACGCCGCGCCCAGCACGTTCAGGATCTTGCCCTTCAACGGCAGCAGCGCTTGGTTTTCACGATTGCGCGCGCCCTTGCCGGACCCACCCGCGCTGTCGCCCTCAACGATAAACAGTTCGGTGCCTTCGCGGGTTTTCGATGTGCAATCGGTCAGCTTACCGGGCAAGCGCAGCTTTTTCGTCGCAGACTTGCGCGCGGTTTCCTTTTC
>CAKZVL010000158.1 GCA_937922155.1 uncultured Paracoccaceae bacterium
AAGGTGTCACACCCGCCACGGCAGAGGATTTCGGCAAAGAATTCCTCGACATGATCATCGCCGCCAAACTTGTCCCCGATGTGGACACCGCAATGGCGCATATTCGCACCTATGGTTCCAACCACACCGACGCGATTATGACTGAGGATGACAACATAGCCGCACAGTTCTTTGCCGGATTAGACAGCGCCATTTTGATGCGCAATGCCTCCACCCAATTTGCAGACGGTGGTGAATTTGGCATGGGCGCTGAAATTGGCATCGCGACAGGTAAACTGCACGCACGCGGCCCAGTGGGCGCGGCGCAACTGACCAGCTTCAAATACCTCGTCACCGGTGACGGAACGATCCGCCCCTAAAATTCTGCGGTGATGGTTGTGTCGGTGAATTCAACGCTCAGACTGCGCCCTGCTTCTTCCAATACCACCGGAAGTAACGCAAATTGAACTTGCGACGCATCCGCATAAGGTCTGGCATCGCGATTGGTGATACCGATCCATTGAACCCGATCAATTTTCAAACGATCCGACGTCGCCGTCATGACCCAGTTTCCCTTTGATTTCGCAACGGTGATATCACCACCAAACGGCATGGCCCCTTCCATACACTGAATCATCAAAAACGCCGCACGAACATCTAACCGAGGCTGATCGCCCTCAACACGCCAAAAATACGTGTGCCGCCCACCAATGGCCGAGGCCGACAAAATCGAAAGAACTTCAGATCTGCTGACATTTTGATCTTCGAAAGCGCCTCCAAAGGCGATGCGAAAAAAGCGAATGCGCGCCGTTGCACTGTCAATGCTCTGTGTAATCAACTTAACAACGTCGTTGCTATCACCATCTGCCAACGACAAAAGCTCAACCCCATTGCCGATGGCACCGATTGGACTGATAAGGTCGTGACAAATCCGAGAACCGACAAGTGCGGCCAATTGTTTATTCATGTAACAGTCCTTGAAGTTCTGCTCTTTGAGAAAGGGGATAATAATATGAACGAGATCGACGCAATATTCACACCCGGCGTGCGGGTCCGTAATCTTGATCGACCGGAATGGGGATTAGGGCAAGTCCAATCCAACATTGGTGGAAAGATCACAGTTAATTTTCCCGAAGAGGGCAAAGTTGTTTTGGACAGCATGCGTGTAAATCTGGAACTTGTGAGTGTGTGAGCAGATGAGTGTACAACCAGTAGTAGAGCGAGTTCTTGCCTATGTCAATAAATTTTATACTTCTGGTATTTACATCGATTTTTCTAATAAATGAATCTACCATCAAAATGTTTCGAAAGTGTTAATGATCACGGCCTGTTAACGAAGATGGACAAAGCAAGAATGACACCCCAACAGAGCCCCGCCGATAGATTTGACATCGCACTTGCGACGAACGACGCGGATGTCCACGCGGCACAGCGGCTGCGCTATCAGGTGTTCATAAAAGAACTCAATGGCGACAGCCCCCACCTTGATCATGGATCAAAGCGTGAGGTTGATCCCTTTGACGCGACCGCGCAGCATCTCATCCTACGCGATCTGTCCCGCGCAAATGGGGAGGAGGTCATTGGAACCTATCGCCTGATCTCCTCAGACCAGACAATTGGCGCTGCGTTCTCCTCACAGGCCGAATATGATCTGTCCAAACTGATAAGCAGCGGCAAACACCTGTTGGAACTCAGCCGCTCCTGTGTCCACCCCGACTATCGCGATGGGCGAGCCATGTTCGCACTCTGGCGCGCGCTCTCGGACTACGTCCAAAGCCAAAACGTGGACATCCTGTTCGGCGTCGCTTCGTTCCATGGGCGCGACCCCAAATCCGTCGCAGACGCCCTCAGCCTTCTGCATCACCGCCACCTTGCCCCTGCAGACCTGCGCCCCATATCGCGCAAACCGGCCGCGTTTGATCTGATCGCTGAAAACGACCTCGATCGCACAGCCGCCATGCTCAAAATTCCGACCCTGATCAAAGCTTACTTGCGCCTCGGCGGCGCAGTGGGCGAGGGGGCCTTTGTCGACACCGCCTTTAACACCGTGGATGTCTGCATGGTTGTGGATATGACCAACGTCAGCGCCCGCCAACGGGCGATCTATGGGAAAGGCGTGACATGACTACGTGGATCGGCCCACCGGCACCCAAACCAAAACCGCTCACCCCCCGCGACATCCTCCGCATATGTCTGCGCGGCGTGCCCATCGCCGTGATCTTGGCGGTTGGATTGCTCAGCATGCTCGTCCTTCGGATCATCGAACGCCCGCTATTCCACCCAAGCCGCCCCATAACCCCGGCCATCACCGTCGCAGTCTGCCGTATGGTTCTTTGGATTATCGGTTTAAAACCTGTTATCCACGGCCACCCTGACCAAACCGCAATCGCCAGCGTCGCCAATCATTCCACTTGGCTCGACATCTTTGTCCTCAACGCCCAACAGCGCCTCTACTTTGTATCCAAGTCAGAGGTCGCAAATTGGCCGGGCATCGGCTGGCTGGCAAAGGCAACAGGCACCATCTTCATCAAACGCACCCGCAGCGAGGCCGCAAAACAAGTGGCGCAAATGCAAGACAGGATGCGGGCAGGGCACCACCTGTTGTTTTTCCCCGAAGGCACATCAACCGATGGTCAACAAGTCCTCACTTTCAAAACAACGCTCTTTGCGACCTTCTTGGTCGACAAACTGCGTGAGGGGCGAATCCAACCCATCTCTCTGCGCTACATCCCACCAACGGGCAAAGACGAACGCTTCTTTGGCTGGTGGGGCGACATGACCTTTGGGCCGAACCTGCTCCAAGTCCTGGCCGCACCCAGCGGGGCCAAAGTCAGGGTCCACTTTGTACCCGCCATCACCATCGCGAACACAAAAGATCGCAAAGAACTGGCGAATGTTCTGGAAACAGCTGTGCGCAAAGGGTTCGAGGCTTAGGGTCAAACCCGATATGATCTGCGCGCTTTTCCAGTCCCGAATAAAGCGACCCGCGCCGGATCATTGACGACCCGCCCCGCCGGGTCTGCAATTTACGCGATTGTCGTGTCGTTCATATAGATGATGTGCTTGCCTGCGACATAGTTCTGCTGCGATACCTCCAGATGCCCAGCAGCCCCTTGCCATTATTCAAATCGGTTCTTCTCACAACCTTCTCAAAGACGCGCGCATTTCAATAAATACGTCCAGCTGATGAGACACTTTTTCCCCTCGGTTTTCGATCAAGCCGATCAAACTTTCAGCGGCAACGCGACCCATTTGGCGGTGTGGAACATGCACTGTAGTGAGGGCTGGAAAAACATGTTTGGCCAGCTCAATATCGTCAAATCCAGTGACTGAAATATCATTTGGAACATCGAAACCCAAGTCGCGTGCCTTTGAGATCACCCCCGCTGCTAGAACATCGTTTCCGCACATAATGACTGTTGGTTTAACGTCAGCCTCAACCAGCTGTTCAAAGGCTAAAGCGCCGTTTTCAATTTCATAAGACGTTTGAATGACGGGAAGGTCACCCAGACGAAAGCCATGTGCCTGCCAACTGTCTTGAATCCCAGCCAGTCGTTGCGCGGCGCGATCATTGCCATCAACAATTCCGGAAATGACACCAATCTGCCTGTGACCCATCTCAATGACCTTGTCGGCCAACATCCGCATTGCGGCGCGGTTGTCAAATCCCACAGATGCGTGTTCCGAATCTGGTATCGAGGCCCACGCCAACACTGTTGGAATCCCGCGTCGGGCCAGATATTCATACACTTCCTCGTCCCGTTCATAACCGATCAACAGCAGACCATCTGCGCCACGCGCCACCAGTTCGCGAATTTGCTGGGCCTCCAGTTTGGGCTGATAGGCGCTGCTTGAGACCAATAAATTGTATCCTTGTGCAAGAAGTTTTTCCTGAAATGCCTGCAAGCCGCGGGCAAAAATCGCGTTCTCCATCGTTGGAATGATCGCGCCGATTGTGTGGGATTGTTTGGCCGCCATCGCGCGTGCGTTGAAGTTTGGCGTGTAGCCAAGTGATTCTACCGCTTCCATCACCTTCGTGAGCGTTTTGGGCGACACTTTTTGCTTTTCATTCAGACAACGCGACACCGTTGCCGTCGAAACGCCCGCCGCATTGGCGACATCATCCAATGTAGGAATGTCTGGTGTTTCATGCATTTACGTACCCATTCACGATGCTTGATGAACTATAACACAAAAAAACCAATAGCCCCAATTGCAGATGTAAGCGCTTGCTATTTGCGCATGTAAGCGCTTACACTCAAGTTGGAACCAGACAGCAGGGAGGCGCGTCATGTTTCTCATCGGTGCATTTATTGTGTTTTCGGCATTCTTTTTGAACGTAGCGTTAGGTGCTTTTGCCGATGCTGCGGTCCTCGGGGATGTCGGGGAAATGTTGGTTCTGTCTTGTGCGTCGCTTCTGTTTGTCGTCGCCATTTTAAGAAAAGAAGCTGATCGCTCGAAGAACGACGACAGCAGATAAGCCTAAAGGGAGGAGATCCAGATGGATCATCAAGATCGTAAAGAGATTGCGTCAGTAGAACGCCGGAATTTTCTGAAAATTGCATCAAGCGCAGGCTTTACAGCCGCACTGGTGGCAGGGGCTGCCGGGGCGCTTTGGTCAACCGAAGCCGCAGCGCAATCTGCAAACGAAGAACGCGAACGCGAAGCCGCCGCAGAGCATACGATGACAATCGCCACGGCCTATGTTTTGGGCGCATCGCGCAGCTATCCGATTATGCAGCTGGACCTCAAAGAAAACATCCAGAACGCCACAAACGGCAAAGTCTACGTCAAGCTGGCCCCAGGCGGTCAGTTGGGTGCAGGCGGTGCTTTGGTGCAGGCCGTTCAGGGTGGTACGATCCAAGCGGCGCAGCATTCGCTGTCCAACTTTGCGCCTTTTGCGTCCACTGTTGACCTGATCAACATGCCATACTTGTGTGGCTCCAACCAGCGTTTCACAAACCTTGTGAACTCTGACTTCTGGAACTCCAACGTCACGCCAAAGATCGAAGAAAACGGCTTTAAGCCGTTGTTCTATGTCAACATCGACCCGCGTGTTGTGGCGGTTCGTAAGGGCGGCAACGGCGCTGTTCTTACGCCAGGCGATTTGGACGGCGTCAAGTTCCGCGTGCCAGGTTCCGCCATGTTGCAGCAGTACTACCGCATGGTTGGTGCCAACCCGACGCCAGTTGCATGGGGTGAAACACCTTCCGCGATCCAGCAGGGTGTTGCTGATGCGCTTGACCCGTCGGTTGGCGCGTTGTTCGTGTTTGGCTTCAAGGACATGCTGTCCCACGTGACCTTCACGCAGGCTGTGCCAGACTCACAGGTCTATTCGTGTAACCTCGAATGGTTCAACTCCATGCCTGCCGACGTGCAGGAAGGGATTATGTGGGGCTCTGAGATGACTGCGCACCAGAACCTTGCCAAAGTGCCATCTGCACGGGCGCATGCCATGGCCGAGCTGGCCAAAGCCGGTGTTGAATTCCACAGCCTCAGCGAAGATCAGCTGGCAGAGTGGCAAGACGCCGGTGGCTATCAGCGCTCTGAGTGGGATGAGTTCAAGGTCGAGCTTGCAGGTTCCATGGATGCCTTTGCGCAGATGGAAGAAGCTGCAGGAACACAGGGCAAATACTACGTCCACGACGCGTAAGCGAACCCGTCGGACGCCGCAGGTCGGCGTCCGACACGTTTCTTTTTTGACATGCAAGACGGTCCGCGCGCGGTATGCGCCATCTGTTTGCATGGCAACCGAATGGACGGATTATGTATGGAATTCCTGCGCAAACTTGATCAAAACGCGGAACGCTGGCTGCTCTTGAGCTTCTACGTAATGCTGGTCATCACCATGGCCATCGAAGTGCTCCGCCGCGAAATATTCGCCTATTCGTCCATCTGGGGCGAAGAGATTGTGCGATATTCCTTCATTTATCTTGCGTGGATCGGGGCCTCGGCGGCCGTGAAAGAACGCGCGCACATCCGCATTGATGTGGTCATGCACTACCTCGGGCCACGCCCCAAGGCGTTGCTCTATATGTTTGGTGATATCGTCATGATGATCGTCGCTGTCATCGCGCTCTATTGGTCGTTTGAATCTGTGCATGTGTCGTGGAAATTCGGCTCTGTCACTGATGGTTTGCGGATTTCCAAGGTTTGGTTCCTCTTGGCTGTCCCCATAGGTTTTGCCTTGATGATCTGGCGCCTCCTGCAATCGCTGCGCCGCGATTTCACCTCCCTCAAGACTGGTAAGCCGGTCTACGAGGGCGACACTCTGTTTGATTGAGGAGCGACGCAATGCTTTGGAATACTGTCGCGCAGACTGTTGAGCTTGGCTGGGACTTTTATGTGCCCGTCATTCTTTTCGTGGCGCTTATCGCGATGGCCGTACCCGTGTGGGCGGCGATTGGGTCCTCTGCCATCTTGATGTTGCTCATGTCAGGCGACCTGCCCCTCAGCCTTGTGGGCGAGCGGTTGTTCACCGGCATTGACGCCTTTGCACTGACGGCGATCCCGCTGTTCATCCTGACCGGTGATGTGCTGGTGCGAACGGGACTCAGTCGTAAATTCCTCGACGTGGCCGAAGCACTCACTTGCTTTACCAAAGGCGGGTTTGGCTCTGCGACTGTGCTGGTCTGCGGCATGTTTGCTGCGATCTCAGGCTCTGACGCGGCAGGTGCGGCTGCGGTGGGTCGTATGACGATCGCCCGCCTGGTCGAAGCCGGATACCCGCGCCCCTACGCCTGCGCATTGGTGGCCGCGGGTGCCTGTACTGGCATCCTGATCCCACCTTCTATCGCTTACATCATCATCGGCCTTGTGCTGGGTGTTTCCGCCTCCACCTTGTTCC